>CAKZMA010001345.1 GCA_937127375.1 uncultured Coleofasciculus sp.
GACCAATTACACCATCATCAGGTCAAGTTCTTCTTCCTCTGACTTTACCTTGGGTTGTTGGGGATTCAGGTAGAAGTCAGACAGCAAGGAGAACAACTCGCGATCGGGGGAGTCGTTGGGAACCACACCTTCTGGACGTGCCAACACTTGATCTGCAATATTCAGATAGTAATCACACACAGGTGTCAGAGACGGATCAGTTTCTGCCATTTCAAAAATGGTTTTCCCTTTAACCCGAGAGATGCGAATATCTTCAATTAAGGGCAGAATCTCCAACACGGGAATGGGTACAGCTTCAATATACTTATCGATCAGATCCCGCTTCGAGGTACGATTGCCGATCAGCCCAGCGAGGCGCAAGGGGTGGGTGCGGGCTTTTTCACGTACAGACGCCGCAATTCGGTTCGCCGCGAATAACGCATCAAAGCCGTTATCGGTAACAATCATGCAGTAGTCGGAATAGTTCAGAGGCGCAGCGAATCCCCCACAAACTACGTCACCGAGAACATCAAATAGAATTATATCGTACTCGTCAAACGCATTAAGTTCTTTCAGTAGCTTCACTGTCTCACCGACAACGTAGCCACCGCAACCTGCACCAGCGGGTGGTCCACCTGCTTCGACGCAATCAACGCCGCCATAGCCTTTATAGATAACATCTTCGGGCCAAACGTCTTCGTAGTGATAATCCTTTTCCTGAAGCGTATCGATAATCGTGGGAATTAAGAAGCCTGTCAGGGTAAAGGTGCTGTCATGTTTCGGATCGCAACCAATTTGCAACACCTTTTTGCCGCGTCTGGCTAAAGCTACGGAGATATTACAGCTTGTTGTGGACTTACCAATACCGCCTTTTCCATAAACTGAGAGTTTCACGCTTCGTTGTCTCCTATCGTTTGGATCAAAACTGAAATGTTGTCGTAGCTATTAAATGAGCTGGCATCTAGGTTTGGGCTGAGTCGTCAGCCGTTGCTTGCTGCCTGCTAATCGCATTATTGACATAACTCCCTGAGAAATGAAAGGGGGTGTGGGAATCGGATGGGCTTTAAATCTGAATCCGATAACGCCTATCAATGCTTAAAGGCTTTTATAGCTTCAGAGTGACTATGAAGCCAATTTAAGCAAATTATTATAGTTTTGTGTATTTTATTTATATAAATGTGAACAAAAGCAAAAATACGGCTAATTGACTTCTAGCCTGACTAAGCTGGCTCACCTTAGTGATCTAACTCCAGCTCAACGCTGACGGGAAATCGGGGATATAGATGGGGTTTGGCGCGATCGCATTCCCTAACCCTGAGACTCCCTGATCCCCAAAAACCCTTAATTTACGTCACTTAGAGAACGTGCGATCGCAGGTTTGGCTTTCCTCAGGCAAGATTGTTGTAAATAAAGATTAATTTTTGTGGCAGTGATGACACTCGCCGCGATCAGGAAGCCCTGGCATAGGTTAAAGCCTATGGTTGCGATATAAATATACCGATGCTCGAAAAACCAATGATGTTGAGATCGTTCACCGGAGAAAGGCAGGGCGGGTTTAGTCGCATCTGGGTGCAACTAAAAAGATAATCGTGAAACCCGCCCCTACGCACGCGCCAGGTTCCCTATTGTTTTATTGTTTTTTTGATAGCATCAGGATAACCACAACCCAATAGAAAAGCTACGACGCTTGTTTACTACTAAAATAAGATTACTAGCCCTCCTTTAACCTTAGATTCAACAGGAATAAAACCATGAAATTTATCAGCCCTAAAGTCGATTATGCCTTTAAAAAAATATTCGGCTCAGAACAAAGCAAAGAGGTTTTAATCAGTTTCCTCAATGCCATTATTTATAATGGAGACAAAATTATTCAATCCTTGACAATTGCCAATCCTTATAATCCAGGTCAGGCAATAACTCTAAAAGATACTTATTTAGACATAAAAGCTGTTTTAGCTAACGGTTCTGTTGTTATTATTGAAATGCAAATAGCGCGGGTAACAGCTTTTAGCAAACGAATTGTTTACAATCTGAGCAAAGCTTATAGCAATCAGTTAGGGATTGGGGAAAATTACCTGATTCTCAATCCAGTGATCGGCGTAACGATTACAGATTTCATCCTGTTTAATAACACCCCAGATGTGATCAATCAATTTGTTTTTCAGGAAAAAAACAAAAACTTTGAATATCCTGATCCAGAATTGCAGCTAATCTTCGTGGAGCTACCGAAATTCAAGAAAAGCTTGTCAGAGTTAACCAGTTTAAGCGATAAGTGGATTTACTTTCTAAAAGAAGCGGCTAGTCTCGATAATATTCCTAATAATTTGGGAGACGTGTCTGAGATAGAACTGGCTTTAAACATTGCCAACCAAGCCAAAATGACCGTAGAAGAGTTAGAAGTTGTGGAACGGCGGGGGATCATGTTGCAAGATGAGAAAGGGCGGATAACGTATGCGGCAGAACAAGGGGAAGAAAAAGGAAGAGAGAAAGGACGTTTGCAAGAAGCGATCGCTCTAGTTATGCGTCTACTTAACAAGCGTTTTGGAGAAGTACCAGAGGTGATAAGTACCAAGGTTGAACGTTTGCCTTTGCAAGACTTAGAAAATTTAACCGAGGAGATTTTAGATTTAAATCGTTTGGAGGATTTGGAACGTTGGTTAGACGAACATTCGCCATCTTAATCAGGTTTACTGTACCAAATCACCTTGGTTAACTTCCTTGTAGCGAGCAAGATGCTCGCACTACGGATAAGCTGTCACGCATTTTAATTGGGTATTAGTAGCGAGCAAGATGCTCACACTAAAAGGATGTGTCCTCTAGCTTGTTCTTTTATGCAACCGAACTAACGTTTCAATCGTTTACGTCGAGTACGACGCCGCAAGACTTGTGCTAATAGGATGGCTTCCCGTTCAGCCTTGAATAAATCCACCGATCGCGTCGTCAGTAGAAATGCACCCGATGGTTTGTACTGCACCAAAGGTAACTTCGTGATCTGATATTCACAGATGTTAGGAATAATCGCCTGTGTTGACGAATGCTGCATCTTCTGGAGTGTTTTCCAATCCGCATTCACTTGTGACGCGATCGCTTTAAGTTCTCGCAACGCGGCTTCTAACTCTGTCGATAGCTGATTGATGTGGAAGGCTTGAGACTCTAACCGTTTCCAGCCGTCTCTAGTTCGTTGCTGTAGCATCCGTACAGACGATTGAAGCTCAAAGGATAAAGGCGGTTGAGACTTCACGGGTTGAGGGGGTGCCTTGATTGCCTTTCGGGGAACTGGGTAAGGGGAACGGTAACGCCTGCGAGGTGGCTTTTTTAAGACGCGAGGGGGTTGACGCTGCATGAACTGGGAACGCAGGAATTGAAGTCCGGCTTGCAGTGTTTTCATGAGGATCACGCTGTAATTTGGTACAAATGTACTATATTGAACGTGAAATAGCAAGCTCTCCTCAATAAAGAACGCCACAACGAAGAATCCCCCCTTTTACTAGAAAAGAGGGGACTCCCAAGGAATATTTCTTCAAAGATAGACAGTTCAGTTAGTGCTTCTGTATAGAATTCGCTGGTTGAATAAGTGAGTTGAGTTTACCAGCACTTTTATAGTAAACCCCTAATTAGCTGATTGCCAATAAAAAACGGTCATCTTTATAAAAACTTTATAGATATCACGATTTGCTTTATCAGAACTTAATATTTAACATCTGACTATATACAATGAGGGCGGCTAGGTGAACATTCTTAAAGCGAATGCACGTCCCCGCCGCCCTTGGGGTTATGACAAAAGGAATGATTACGGTGCTAAAGCGTTTCCGCGCAACAGACTACCAATCGTCTTGGCAGTAATTTTAAGCTGCACTAAAGGATTAGCAGGTACAACCGTTTTGTACAAATAACTGTCAAACGTGAGTCGCTGCACATCCAAATCTGAACACATCTCGACAAACGCTTCACGAGTCGCATCAGACCGATAGAAGACCGTTTGCAGAATATCCAGCACCTTATAGGTGATGCCATACTTCTTATCCCAGCGCTTGAGATAAAGCTTGAGGTCATCTTCCGTGGGAATGCGAGTTCCGCCATTGGAGGTTTCGACAATGGTTTCGGCGCACATCCGCGCGGATTTTGCGGCAAAGTAAATCCCTTCGCCAGACGATTTCGTCACCGTTCCCGCTGCGTCTCCAACTAACGCCACCCGACCCACGACTCGGCGAGGTCTGGGATGTTCTGGAATCGGGTGTGCTTCTACTTTGATGATTTCACCACCGACGAGTTTCTTGGCTGCACGAGCGCGAATCCCTGCCTGTAGCTTTTTAATTTTGGCTTGGTTCACCTTCATCGTCCCCGTGCCAACGGCAACGTGGTCGTATTTGGGGAAAACCCAAGCATAGAAGTCAGGAGAAACGTCGTTGCCCACATACATTTCTGCCAGGTCTTCATAATAGTTCATCATGTCCCCTGGCAGGCGAATCCGCTCTTGGAACGCGATCGCATAATTGTAGTCCCCAGCGTCAATTGCTTTAGCCACGCGGGAATTCGCGCCATCAGCACCAATCACTAGGTCTACTTTCAGGGTTTTTTGTACACCACTTAGACTTCCATCGGAATGGTCAGCGTAGTGAAGGGTATAGGGTTGTGTATTACTTGTGGGAATATCGAGTTTATGAACAGTGCCATTAATTAAAGTTGCACCCAACTTGGCAGCGCGGTTCCGCATGAAGCCATCTAGGACTTCCCGGCGGCACATGCCAATATATTCGTCTTCTTTTATCAGGTTGATGTCCACCTCTATATTCGATGGCGAGATCATCTTCATCTTTCTGACTCGCCGATCAATAATTTCAGGTGGCAGGTCAAATTCACTAACCATACAGAGCGGAATGGCTCCGCCACAGGGTTTAGCATTGTCTAGCTTGCGCTCAAACAAGTAGGTTTCGATTCCAGCTTTTGCTAGAGTCTCTGCGGCAGACGAGCCAGCAGGTCCTGAACCAACAACCGCAACCCTTAGTGCAGGCATTTTTTCTCCCAATCGTTTTCGAGGTACGGATTGCATGGTATCACGGACTTTTGGCGATTTCATCCCCAATGTGCGATCGCGGCTCATTTTGAAACACAGCTTAACAATTACCTTCACAAAGCTTAATATTTTGTCCGTTGTCCTTGATCCTTCGTCCTTGGTCATTCCTTTGTCCTTTGTCCCAGCAAAGGTATCTGCATCGTTACAGAATAGTGATAGTGATAGTGCAGGCTTCCTCGCGTTTTAACCGAGGGATGAAACGAAGTAAAGCGTCCAGCCAGCGAATTTATTCGCCAGTCCGTTTCTTGCGGATGATACTTGCTATGCTGGTATACAGTTAAACTGTGTTGGGTACGCTCTCGACCTAAGAGGATGTTCAAGTTCGTCTGACTCCCCTCCAACGAGAGAAGGGGATTTAAATTTGCATAAATTGTGGAGCTAGAGGCTGATTTATGCATTGGGATAGACCCGCATCATGTAAGACCTGTGAAGGCAGTGAGAATACCGAGGGACAATCGGAAATTTAAGCTTGAGGAGTGAGCTAATTGGCTCAAGTTATGCTTCGTAAGACCAAAGGTAAACCAATTCAATTTGTTGAAGTGGATAACCAGAGGCAGAATCAGCCCAAGAATCAGCCGTGTTTTAACCGGGTGAGTGTCAAAATTAAGACAACTGTTGAGTCCCATACTGATAAGTCAGCACCACCCTTGTCCCAACAACCGACAAGACAAATACTGGTATGTCAGCACCGTACTTGCCGCAAACAAGGTGCAGCCAAAGTCCTGGCAGCATTTCAGGCTTTACCTGTTAATGGGGTGACAGTGAGCGGTAGCCCTTGTCTGGGAGAATGTGGCAATGGTCCGATGGTCGTGGTTCTG
>CAKZMA010001346.1 GCA_937127375.1 uncultured Coleofasciculus sp.
ATGCGATCGCGAAGACAGCGCAACTACGAACCTTCGCTAACTTACTTTTGCTGTTTCACGTACAGACTCAATAAAATGAATGATCTCTTGAATAAACGGCGCTTGGCGTAAAATCTCAGCACCTTCATCTTTCAATTGTGCAATAATCTGTAACTGATTTTGAACTTTTTTTGACTGAGAAAGCAATTGCTCTAAAGCTCTTTTAGGTTGAAAACTTGCCAAATTCAGTACATCTTGAGGAGGAGTGTATCCGAGTAAACGTGAAAGCAAAGTAACATCTTGAAAAAAAAAGTTTCAATTTCCGGAACAGCAGTAATCACTTTGACAGGTGTATTTACCGCTACACGTTTAACTATTTGCTCAATATTTTCAATGCGCTCTTGAATAAACTCAGGGTCTACTGAATTTGCATCAACGACAATAATGACTGGTACTTGCCTACGGACGAGCAGAGAACGAGCAAGTGACTTAACAGCATATAGCCCACCAGCCTCAACAACTTCCACATTATTCAGACATTTTTCTGGCAGCACAGTTTTCAGTAATTGTTTATCTAACGATCCTTCAGTCAAAATATAACCAATCATGGGATGTCTCTCTCTCTAATGTCGTAATCTGGAAATCCATTTTCTACACAAACACGATATTTCAGTGTTAATAGTTTGCAAATGGCTCGTATAACTAGATACTCAAAGGCTTTGCCCTGCTCCCATCCTGGTGTGTTACGTTTCTCGATGTTGTCCCATAGCGCTCGTAATCCATCCCATTGCAGCGATGCTATTATACTTTCGTATTGTTCTGATGTAGCCAATTATAGTCCTCCCACTATAGGCTTTTAAAGTTATCTGTAAGTCTATCAGATTCAAAAATATAAGTCAGGGCGCACCGACGTGCGCCCCTACATAATGAATTATGCCATGATCATTCGTATCAGTGCGATCTAGCCGACGAAGACAGCGCAACTACGAACCTTCCGCCATCACCATCCCTATCAGTGCGATCGCAGGAGCATTATAATCAATCGCATATTCGTTCGTGGCATAAGATCGCTGATCATCCACATAACTTAGCGGACCCAATCCTTTCGGAGCAATTCCATCCTGGGCTTCTGTATTCGCCCCCCCTACCATTAACCCAGGAATTACCGTTTTTTTCGCGACAGCGACTCGGTGATGCACATTGCGGACTGAATTTGACCCCACAGCCGTAACAAAGGATAGATTAAAATGATTGCGTCCTAACAAATAATCTAACTGATCCACCGCCGCCTGATAATACGCTTTATCCCCGGTTAGTTTATAGGCATAAAACAAGGTAATTCCTTCCTCCGCTACCATCTTATTCGACGCCCAAATAAACTTATCCAGTGCCAAGCGATAGCCACTGCGATTCACCGTATCCAGTAAACGATCTGCCCGTTCTAATAACTTCTGCTTCATCTGTGCCTTCAGATTTTCTGAACCTTGCTGACGCGGTTGCAACAGATAATCTGCCATCCCCAAGGCTGAGGGATCTTTCCATTCAAATAGAGTATAAGACAAGTCAGGAAGCTCTTGCTCTAAATACTCCGCAAAACTTGCATCCCCAGTCGTAATCAACAATTCCGCCGCCGCCCAAAAACGGTCATCCTTATCCGTTGTTAACGACGCTTCCGTATCCCACTCCCCAGCCAGATATTTCCCCGAGCCACTATCATCCCCCTCAACCCAATCCACACGCATTGAGGGTTCATTTTGCAAAAATTCCCAGGCTTTTCGCGCCGCTTTTAAATAATTCTTCGCTAATAACACATCATAGTCTGAATACACTCGCGCCGCCATTGCCAATGCTGCAGCAAATTTCGCCGTTTCTGGTGTGGAAATTCCATAAATATAGCGGGGTTGGGTATCCTCATTCGGTAGAATCATGGGGGGCCATTCTTTCCCCGAAAGCTTGCGATAAACCGCACCATCGCGCCGTTGCATCGTCAGCATCCAATCCAATCCCACCTTCATTTCATCCAGCACATCGGGTCTGCCATTTCCACTTTCAGGAATCATCAATTGGCGGTCAGAAAATAATGACGAATATTGCTCATATAAACTTAATAAACGACCCACCGTTACCGCCGTTGGTCCCACATATTTACCAAAATCGCCCGCATCATGCCAACCCCCTTGGGCACGTTTCATTTCACCCGCCCGATGCATGTCATCGGTATGGGCAAAGGTGCCATCATTTAAATGGCAAGGAGAATGACCAATCCCATTAATAGAATCTCGTATTGCTACCCCGCAGCGTTGTAAATAGTAGGAACGTAGCATTTTGTTGAAAGCATCTTGATAAATAGCTTGACCAATCTCAAAGGGATAGGACTGAATTTCTCCAATTTTCAGAAAATAGCGTCCGGGGCGGTTGAATGGGGTGAAATCAATCCATTGGATACTATCTTGACTGGCTGTATCTTGTATCGGTGCTGACAACTCAGTCTCGAAAACCGGGCGGTTATTTCGGACGTTAATTAATTGGACGGGATTGGTGGTAGAAGAATTATAATTGAGTAAAAAGGCTAACTTAGGACGGGTTGGTGAATATCCGACTTGATTAATCAAAAGTTTACTTGGGTTATCTGGGTTTATCGTTTGCGCTTGTCCTTTAGCCCA
>CAKZMA010001347.1 GCA_937127375.1 uncultured Coleofasciculus sp.
TGATGGGGGTAGCGGCTGCTTGGCAATCGTGAACGGGGGAAAAGAACCCACGGGACGGTTCCCGTTTGGGGATGCCTTTAAAGTCGTGGTGATGGAGCCGGATGAAACCACCGACAGCGTTGATACAGCCCTGTTTTTCCGCTTCTGTACAATTTGTGGCTGTACTCCCTATTTTCTCGGTCCGATTCCATTCCTGTCTTACAGTGTCAACGATAATATTTTTATTGGGATAAAGCCAGGGGGAGAGCCGAGTGGCTATTCTGAGCCGTGGGAATTGGGTGATCCACCTGCTAGTTTAGATGCCCAACTTGAAGCAGCCTTAGCAGCGGCGGGAGTTAGTCCTTGTCCTGCGGGGTTCTCCACCATCGGTAGCGGGTCAGCCGCACCAGGGGGAGTAGCGAGTGGAGAAGCTATCGATCACTTGATTGCCGCTGCACCAGCTAATTTACAGCAATATGCGAAAGAGTCAATCCCTCAACTCGTCGCAGCGGCAAAGGCTGAAGGAATTACTGATCCGGCGCAGATTGCATACATGATTGCGACGGTACAGAAGGAAACCCTCTTAGGGAAATATACCAAAGAGCTATCCGGGACTCGCTCTTTGAGTACCTCAAACTTCGGAGATGGCGCAAACTCAGCCTATTTTGGGCGGGGATTAGTCCAGCTTACCGGGAAGGCAAATTACCGTAAGGCAAGTAACCATTTTGGAGCTGATTTTGTCAACAATCCCGACTTAGCCGCCTCTGCGGAATACAGCGCCCGAATTGCGGCTTGGGGGATGAGAACGGGTGCATTCACAGGGCGATCGCTCGATGACTATATTGATTCAGACGCAGGGAAAACAAATTTCACTGGCGCTCGATGGATTATCAATGGGCAGGATGATGCTGGCGAGATAGCGGCTAATGCCCGTCGATATTATCAAGCCATTCGAGGTACAGATATCTCTGAGGTTGAAATCTCTGGATCTGGAGACAACGACAGCGAAGAAGACAGCGGGGAAGAATCTGAGGAAACAGCTACCACGACGACTACCGCTGGTGAAGGTGAGGACGAGGGCGAGGAACAGGGACAGGGACAGGTGCTTGGTGCGACCCAAGAGGAGCTAGAAGCTGCAAAGGTTATTGAAAATGAATTTGCCCCGACAACACCAACCTGTAAGCCAACTTACGGGGGAAATTTTACCGAGGGTGATGGCGTAACAACCGGGGATTTCGTCCGCCCAACTAAGGGACCAGTTACCAGTCCGTATGGATATCGGACACATCCGCTTTACGGTACTCGCAAATTCCATAAGGGGATTGATATTGCTCCCCCGAAGGGAACTTCCGTGGTGTCTGTTGACGGCGGGGAAGTGATTAAAGTCGTCTCTGGTTGTAGCGACGGAACTGGACTTAACCCCTGTGGTGGGGGATGGGGGAACCAGGTTTGGATTCGCCATGAAAATGGTTTGGTGAGCCAATACAACCATTTAGAAGCTGGCTCAATCCAAGTCCGCAAGGGAATGCAGGTTTCCCAGGGGCAACAAATCGCCGGGGTGGGAAGCTCCGGGTACAGCACGGGACCCCATCTAGATTTTATGGTTCGTAAAAACGGGAAACATACAAATCCCGCACCCTATTTACCTTGAGGAGGATAACAATGACTAATCGAAAATTACAAATTCTTCGATTTCTTGGGCTATTTTGTGCAACTGCTCTGGTTATAGTTGCTTGGACAAGTATTAGCGGTGATCGGTCAGTCAGTAGTCAGAAGGAACAACCAACCTTTGAACAACAGCAAGCTATCGGAGTTGATATCGCCCAACTTCCTAAAAATCTATCTTCCTGCTTTAGCGATCGCGAGGCGAGTGAATATCGAATTTGGGGGGAGAGTGGAAAATATAAGCTTATTGCCCTGAAAGAGGGAAATCAATGGCAGGAGGCGATTGTTGCTATTGAAGGAGACTCTTGTCGGGTGCTATCTCCGAGTGGTCGTTCCTTCAATAGAGCGCTTAGTGCTTATGTGCCTGAGTCGGTGGCGCTGGATTTAGCCCGTCAACGGTATCGGAAAGTTATTGAGATAGCTGGCGGACAAGAAGCATTTCAAGAACAATTTCAGGAACACGCTAGCGATCCGAATACTGATACCTATATGCCTGAAGAATATATACAAGTTCTCCAAGAGCTTGGTATTCAGATTCCAGATAATGTCGTTCCCGTGGATGCACAAGGAGTTGAATGATGACTAAATATATTGCAGCCATATTATTGGCTCTACTTTTGGTTAGTTGTGCTGCACCTGCACCGACAGATACACAAAACCAAGCGGCACAAGCCGAGGAGAGTGCTTCTGAAAAAACAGGTTCCGCTAACGCACAAAATCTCTACTACTACGTCCGCCCTCAGCTTACCAACAAGTCTATCCCGCTACACCTCCCCAGTTACATTCCTCCGGGTAAAGAGGAGATAGCCAAAGAGGGATTGGTCGCTCAAATTACTGCTGAAGGTGAAGAAGAGTCAACCGATGATGCTTATTACAAACTTGTCATCGCCCAACCTAATTGTGGAGATACAACGGCTTGTACCTATGCCTCAATGGGAGGGTTTAAGCCAACTGAAAATACTCCTTCTCTCGAAGAAAGGCTTGAGGAACGGCTCTCACCGGATTTAGAGTTTTCTGAGGAAGCTCCCTTTCCTCCTGGTAAAGTCGAGCTAACCCAAGGTATTCAAGGATACCTATTCCCATGGTTTATTGGCGCTTATCAAACCGAAACTCAAGTGTTTTGGCAGGAAGACGGCTATCGGTATTGGGTGGGCGTAAGGGGTGCTTCAAAGGATGAAATCATTAGGATGGCAAATTCTGCAATTAATGATGAAGGGGGCAGAAAATGAGATTTCTCTCTCTCTTTTTGCTGGCAGTTTGTCTAACTGTTGTCTTGCCTCATGGATTACAAGCTCAACAGATTACGATTCCTACAAAAATCTTAGAAAATAGAGAAAATCAGATTTTGATTCCCGCTTGGGAGCAGATTGGGCTAGCCGATTTACCTCCAATCCAAAGCTCAGGGAGCGATTTTGGACGGACATGGCGCAAGGGACAAACCCCTGATAATTTTCTTAGCTTAGGGGATTTGGCTAATGCTCTGGAACCCCAGGTATTGAGCATGGAGAGTATCGGCTCGTCACTACCAGAACCAATGGATTTATCTGAAGTCGGACTGGCTAGTTTTCCGTTGGCGGGTCGGCAAACCTTGGCGTGGTTGGCTGATATTGTTCCTGGAATGCAAACTCAAATTGTTCAGGACAATCCTGTCCTTAGTGCTTTACTTAGATCAACAGCCAAGACGGTTGATCTAAGTAAAACATTAGGGCAAGTTCTTAAGTCCAACCCCACCTTGCTCCAAGTCCAACTTCAAGAAATAGACTTAAGTCCCTACAAAATTAGGGATATCCCTAATCTTGCTGGAGTCTATCTAGAAAAGTTTGTCGGATGGGAAGATGTTCTAATCAAGGATATTCCTCAATTAGGAAGTCTCCCTCTAGGGGCTTATCCTATCCCAGTGGAAGCCAGAGGAGATTTAGCTTTAAAAATTTCTGAAATTGGAGTTGACTCTAGTCCAGAGGATCAAAATATGCTCTCAGGTTCCTCTGCCTATGGGTTTGAGGTAAACTGTGACAACTGTACGTCTATACAACTAATTGAGGTTGAGGAGAAAGATAAGGAAGCGGACAATGTTCAACCCCAACAAAAGGAAGACGATCAGGAGCGCTATTACTGGGTCGGTGGAGCTTTTCAACAGCTTGAGGGTGGATATGGCTGCCTGAAAGGGGAAAAGGAACCCACAGGGCGACATCCTTTTGGGGAAGCATTTAAGGTTGTCGCGACTCGCCTAGACAACGGGAAAGCTGAAATCTCAGCTTATTTCCGATGGGCAACCGACTGTGGAATGTCCGCTTACCGAATCGGACCAGTACCATTGATCACTTACGCAGAAGATTCGATTCTGTTCATCGGCAGAAGCATCAACCAGGCAGAGATTACCCCTGATACTGTTGATACGACTACTTCAGTTTGCTCAAAATTATCAGAAGAGGAGGATTCTACTGCCATAACGGTTGGGGGAGTTGAGGTTCGTGCAGCGGCAGAAGTGATCGCTAATTTCTTCTCTAATGCAAGGCTAAACTACGATTCAATCGGGACGTATGGATGCGATCGCGATATCTGCGGACGGCGGCTGGGGAAATATGCGGTTTTTAGCCAGGATGCTAATTTACGCAAAATAGTTGATCCGCAATGGCTTGATTCTCTTGAGTCGGTATCCAAGTCAGAATTACTGGATCATTTTCCGCCGATCGAACAGGATGATTTTCTGTTCAATCAGGTGGGAGAAATTTTAACCACCCTTCACCGTCAAACCGATCCAAGCACCGAACGCCCCATGGAAGGAGAACGGCTACTGAATTTTTTGGTTTCAGCGTATTTCGGGGGCAGCGAGGCGCGAGACTTCCAATTATCCCCTGTAGGAAATCCTCAAACACTCAAACAAGTTCAACAAACTATTGTTGAGGATTACTTAGAAGCGACGGCTGATGGAGGATGCAAATGAAGAATAATAATAATTTTTTACGCTTGGCTAACCTATTCAGAATGGGTATCGCGATCGCGGTTTTGGCTTCTCTACTGTCGGGCTGCGGGAAATCCCCCGTTGTCCCATGGGAATCAGCGACGAATTTGCCGAAGCCTATACAAGAGCAAATTGAGAGTCAATACAAAGTTGATTTAACTTCAGGAAATATCTGGCAAGTTAAGGGAGTGGAAAATAACCGTCTTGTGGTAGTAGATTTCAACTCTGATGATTTGTGTGGAGCTTGGGGATGCTTATACTCAGGGCTGTGGATGCAAGAAGATTCTTTAGTAGGAGTCGCTCTGGAACATTATCTTGATCCCCATGTTCCACCAGAACGATTACTCTTTTCAGTTCTTCCACCGGAGACAACTACCCCTCCTACTCTCCCTTGTATTCGTACAGTTCAACCAGATTTTCAAGGTTTTTTGAAGCGCTTTGATTTGTGCTTTAACGAAAATATTAAAAAATATGAAGTTTGGAGAAGTGCAACTGAAGCATTATGAATTACTTTCAACAACAACCCATTTTGGCTCAAGTTGAGGAAGAAGATTCTTCCCCAACCAGTATCGATTTCCTTGGACTACTGGAACAATTTAATAATCCAGAAGGCTACCTGATGTTGGGAGTGATGCTATTCTTAGTCATTCTGGCTAAGTTCACCGGGAAGTCCGGAAAAATTACATCGGGTAAAATCGCGGGGGGGTCGGAGAAGCTAGCCGCGACAAATAAGGCGATCGCCCAGCAGAAATCCGACGATAACAAAACTGCACTGTGGTGCGGTGATCCAAATTATTGGTTTGGTGGCAGATTTCAAAATCTGAGCGCCAGGGTACAGGCTTTCTTCGGATCACCCTCGACTCTGTGGCTCCCTGACGCCCGTCGCTCTACTTTAGTAATTGGGCAACCGGGGAGCGGGAAAACTTTTTCAGTGATCGACCCGGCGATCGAGAGCGCGATGCAACAGGGATTACCCATCCTCTTATACGATAAAAAAGGCGATCAGATGCAATTACACGCCTCTCAAGCGGCGCGGTACGGATATGAAGTGTATGTGTTTGCTCCAGGGGAAATTTACTCGGACTCCTTCAATATCTTCAATTATCTCTCCGGAGCCGAAGACGGGACGATGGCGGGGGAAATCGCATCCATAATTATCGCCAATTCCCAAAAGCCAGGGGAGAAAGGAGATGCCTTTTTCTCGAAAGCTGGGACATTGTTGTCTAAGGCGTTGATCCAGCTTGTTAAGTCTCATCCGAATCCGGAATATCATGATTTGGCAATGCTCTATGCCATAATCCGGTTGCCAGACTTGGTAGACCGGATTGACTACGGGATTCAGTCGGGGCGAATCAACGACTGGGTAGCTCCGGCGTTTAATCAATTCGTCGCCGCTAAAGGCGCGAAGAAAACGGTATCCGGTATCCTGACTACAGCCAATGCGACATTCTCCGGATTTATCCAGCGGGATCTTCTTCCGTCCCTCATGGGGAAATCAAGTATCCCGCCGAAGATTGGAAAAAAGACTCTGGTGGTCTTTAAGCTTGATGACGAACGGCGTCATGTCGTCGGTCCGGTCGTCGCGGCGGCGATACATTTGATGGTGGTGAAAAATCTTTCACAGAAGCGCCAAGAAGGGTTAATCGTGAGTCTGGATGAGTTGCCTTCGATTCATTTGTCCAATGTTCCGCAGTGGATCAACGAATACCGCTCAAACGGCGGATGCTTCATTTTGGGTATCCAGTCCCTAGAGCAGCTTTACGAGGGGTACGGGGATAAAATGGGGAATGCGATCGCCTCTGCCTGCTCTACACACGTTATATTCAACCCAGGGAACAATAACACGGCGAAGCGGTATTCAGAGAGATTTGGGGAGAAAGAAATAACGCACAAGACCAAGAGCCACAGCAACAGCAAGGGCGGACGCTCTACAAGCTGGTCAGAGCATTTGCAAAAAATGCCCTTATTCACTGTCGATCAAATTTTGGGTCTACCTCAAGGACGATGTATTGTCTCTAATCCCGCCTATGGATCGAATTCAAGAACTCTGATTCCTTATCCGCTTAAAATTAATATCCCCAAGAAACAGGTTAAACGATGGGATAGAAGCGAATCACTTTGGAATGAGAAGATTCGCCCTGCACTTGAGCAACGGCAAGCTCAGTCGGTTCCATCGGACGAGGAGCTTTTGAATGCAATTGAAGATCGGATTGAGATTGCTAAAGAATGGCTTCCTATGCCTCCAGATGAAGAGGATGAAGGAAATGGAGGTAAACAATCAAAGTCTGGTGGTAAAGGCAATAAAAATCAATCCCCCCAGGAAAAACAAGATCTGTTTAGTCGCTATATATGAACAATATCAATAATTCAATCCAATGCAATGAGTTGATATCACCCACAACATTATGATGTATGTTACCGGAGATCCCGTTGAAGGGAATCGCTTTGCCGGAAGAGAGGATATCCTCAGACAACTAGAAGAACTCTGGGCTACGGGTCAACAACTCCAGTCTGTAGTTCTCTATGGTCATCGCCGCATGGGGAAAACCTCGATTCTTTTGAATTTGGTAAATTGCTCTAATTCACAATTCAAAGTCGTTTATGTTAACCTACTGCGTTTAGGTAATCCCAAAAATGTTGGGGAAGTGTTAATGGCAATTAGTGATTCGATTTCTGATACTATCGGCTGTCCGCCTCCCAATGATGAGGGTTTACTAAATCTTCCTTACCAAACGTTTGAACGTTATTTTAAACAGGTAGTTGAGACAGTGACAAAAACATCTCGACAAGGATTAATTATTGCCCTCGACGAATTTGAAAAAATTGAAGAACTCATCGAAGCGGAAATAATTCCCAATGATTTTATGGGTTATCTACGGGGATTGGTGCAGATGAATGCTCAAGCCGCCTTTGCTTTTGCGGGATTGCATACCTTAGAAGAAATGACCGCTGATTATTTCCAATATTTTTTTGCCAGTGTCATTCCAATTCACGTTGGCTTTCTAGAACCTACTGCAACCCGCCAGATTTTAGCTAATCCCAGTCTGGATGCTGTTGATTTTTCACTGAATTACACTCCAGACGCCCTTGACTTAATCTATCGTCTCACCGCAGGTCAACCCTATTTAGTTCAA
>CAKZMA010001348.1 GCA_937127375.1 uncultured Coleofasciculus sp.
CGGTTTGATGCGATACATCGTTAAGGGCGCAAGCTTTGCGCCCCTACATTGCCCCCTACATTTAGGTGTACCTCACAGGCTGGGAAAGCGCTATATCCCTCATCCAAGCGTGTAGGGGCGGGTTTTACAGATAACATTTTGCCACAAACCAATAACTTGACTAAACCCGCCCTCATCTTCCCCATCTCCTATATCCCTGAGCCGTGCTAGCTGAGAAATTGTCCACTCCCCAAGGCGAACCGTTCCCCAATCTTGGTTAAGTTAAACCCTTATGCCATAGTCAATCCAGCAACTTGCCCTTTGTATTTTCTCCGGATAGAGTCAGCCGTCTATTGTTGAAGGTATCAGCAATGAAGGCATACTACCATGGAAAAAAATGATATTAGCGTCATTCTCCTCGGACTCGCGATGATTACCGCGACTATCGTCTATTTCGACAGAGCCTCAAATTTAGAGGTGAGAATTGGCAGCCACTCTTATCTAGGAATTCATACCAAATTAATTGTTGATCGTTAATCACTGATAAGAACAGAGATCCCCGACTTCGTAGGAGTTGTCGGGGATCTGGCTTGGATATACCTTAGCCGAGAACCTGATGAATTTGTTCTAACAATTGACTCATGGAATAGGAACGACCGGGCAAAACTTTAGTAGCAACGCTTTGCAATTGCGACTCTAATTCCGTCGTTATTTTATCAGACTCAGAGAGTCTAACATTGAAGGAAGAATCGGGCAATCGATGATCCAGCAAAAGAATCGGGGGTCGATTCGGGAGCTGATTCAACTCTTTTAATCCTTGAACCATGCCCAAATCATTTTCAATATCCTTGATCCGAATCAGCAGTACATCAACCATTTGTGCTTGAAGTTGATGGTAGACATCTGACCAACACTGGGAGAATAGACTTCTAAATCCAGCCGCTTGTAGATATTGAATCAATGCCCGTAGCCAAGGGGTGTAAGGTGTAACGGGATTTGTGTTGAAAGCGTGATCTTTGGGACTAACTCCTTGAGTGTCGCCCAGATCAAAGATCAGAATACTCGACTTGCGACTCACGCCAGCCGCAATTTGAATCACTTGCAGCAGTGTGGTAATTTTCTGGGGGTTATCTGGGGCTAAACAGGGATAGACAGAAAGACCGATCGCTTGATTAGCGGCTTGTGTGGTTTGATGATCTAGGGTAATCAGGGGTAGCTCCGCTAATGCGGGATATAACGAATAGGTTTTAAAGTAACTTGGGGGATCGTTGATCCCAGCCCCGTCGAGCAAAACAATATCCGGATGCCAAACCCGCGCCAATAATTCTGCCTGTTCTATATCATCGGCTTCCAGTACCCGGTATTTTAGATCTGAATGTTGGCAACTGAGTATATCAGTTAACTGATAAATTAGTCTTGACGATTCCGGGGGAACCTCGACTAACCCCGCACTCAGATAAAGCAGGGTTAGAACCTGATTGGCGGGAGGCTGATGTTTACCCAAGCGAGTCAGGTTTTTGGCTAATGCTTCCTCTTGAACCGGTAAACTTAAGAAGCCATCGGCATTATTTTGATCAGCCTGTTCTTTTTCAGCTTGAGTCGCTGTAACTAAGATGGAAATGTGACGGGTTTGCAGATCAGACTTAAGTAATGTCAGTACATCCCAACCCGAAACTTGTGGGAGAAGAGGATTGAGTAAAATGATGCTCGGTTGTAAGCTACGAGCTTTGGAGAGTGCTTCTGAACCAGAACGAGCATTGATCACCCAGTAGCCTAACTGTTTTAGCTGCACCGTCAGGCTTTCTAGATACCGGGGTACAGTTTCGACAATTAACACCAAGCGGTTACGATTAGGGGATGGGACGTTGGTGTTTGCCTGTCCCCAGTCCTGAGTCTCTGCCAAATCCCTGCCAGAAGGTGGACAGGGGGGAAGGAGCAGGGTAAACTCGCTACCGTTGCCGTTTTTAGAGATAAACGAGATATCTCCTCCATGCAAGCGAGCCAAGCGTTGGGTTAAGACTAATCCTAACCCTGTCCCCTCAAACTGACGAGTGAGCGGTTCTTCCAACTGCTGGAATTTCTGGAAAATCAAGTGCTGCTTGTCTTCGGGAATGCCAATCCCTGTGTCCCAGATGGTAAAGGCTATCCAGCCATCTTTATTGTTAACCTTTAAACCAATGGTGTTCTCAGTCTCGGTAAATTTGAGTGCATTGGATAGCAGATGTGCCAGCATTTGCCGCAGCCGTAGTTCGTCGGCAATCATGGTGTCTAGACCGGGTTCGATGTCTAAGACAAAGGAGATGTCGGGGGTTGCGCCTTCGTGGTTGGGATTGTTGTCTGAGTAGACTTGCAGGGCTTGTTGATAAGCGCGATCGCACAGGCTTTGAATCTGCACTGGTTCTAACGTCAGTTCAAGCTGACCCGTTTCCATGCGCGTTAGATCCAGAATATCATTGACCACTGCCATCAGTTGACGCCCATTTTGGTAAATCAACCGAGCATAACGCGCTTGACGCTCATTGAGTTCGCCTAATAACTGGTCTTTGAGCAGGGTTGATAATCCTAAAACGGCGGTGAGTGGCGTCTTCAGTTCGTGGCTAATACAGGCTAAAAACTCGTCTTTCAGGCGGTTGAGTTGGACTAAATCCGCATTTTTGGCAGTCAGTTCTTGAGCGACTTGCTGTTGAGCCGTCGTGTCTTGCGCCATGACTAACCAAAGCTGTGAATTAGGGGGATTGAGTGTATTTTTGTGCCATGGTGCGTCTTTCCATGGTATGTCTTTCCAATCCTCAGTTGTCAATTCGGGGAACAACCAGGGAGGTAGAGGCATTTTGGTCAACACAAACTGGCGATCCTGGATTTTTTTCGTCATTTCTAGGGTTTCCCCATCCCTGCGTAAGTCTTGAGGATACTGAGATGTCGCTGTAGACTCAAGTTCTGGATGTTGAGCATCTGTTGCCATGAGGTGGGTGCGATCGCCTGCACAGTCATAACCCATCGCTCTAGGGGACGTGAATGTTGGCTGAGTTTGATCACCAACCCCCCAAGTTACTGGCTTCTCTCTATTGTTGATCGGCTTATGGGTGGGGTTCGGTTCAGCTACCGCTAATGGTTCTCTCACCTGAGAATTTGTCTGCCCATTTGCACAGTAGCGGGTTGAGTCGGGCTGAGTGTTATGGCTGAGGATACCTACATTGGATGGTGATTCAACCGAGGTTGACTCTATCCCAGTTGGATGCTCCCAGGATAACCCTATCTGCTGACGCCAAGCCCGATTTTCGGACAAGACTTGCCCGGTTGCGGTTTGTAAACTCAGGGGTAGGGGTAGTTGTTCGAGGAGTTGGATTAAGGGTGATTGGGGATTGGGGAACCCTTCGCGACTCTCGAGGGAATGGTTTGTCGGGGCGGGTAATGAAACTTGCTTTTGGCTATTGAGGGTAACGTTTGGACAAAACCCGCCCTGACGTAGAGAGGTTGCAGGCAACGTCTCTACCTCCTCAGTCTGGGGTAATGGTGCTAAGAATTTCAATAATTGCCAGCTATTGAGCAATCCCAAAAATTTACCATTGGGTTCGACTAATGCCCATTGTCTGGAACCTTCCGGGTAGGGAATGTTGGATGTATCGAAGGGTGTGTCTGGTTTTCCCCTACCTAAGTCGGTTAAGATAGTCCAGAACTGGCTGATTGTCAACGATGCTGGTAGAATCTCTAGGGGTTCAATTACAGAGGGTTCCAATTCCGAGAGCCGTTGAGAGAAATCTCTAGTTGCGGTTGTTCCTAGAGTTGCTGCTGACGTCGCCCCGGTCAGGAGATGGGGCATAACCTGTCGCAGATTCACGACTCCCAGAGGATAGTGCTGCTCACTAACCACAACAATCGAGTCACTCCCTGATCCGTGAAAAATCTCCAGTAGGGTAGTTAGATCAGTGGTTTGGGAACAAATCGGAACAGGAGCAGCACATTCTCTTAAACTGGGAGTTGACATGGATATGACCAATTAGCTCAAATCAGGGGAAGCGGCTAGGTCGCAGGCTATAAAGTATTAAGTTGCCCATAAGCCGAATAGCGCCAGGGACTTGCTCTGCTGACCAGCACAACCACCGCTCTAGATCAATTATTGCTCTCGATTGGGGGGGTAAAGGGCAAAATGCTTACAATTACTTACAATTCTTAGAGTACTTAACGTAATGTTAATTAACTTTAGAAAAATTTTGTTAAAATACGTTACAGTCGAGAACTTCAACTCGGCAATTGGTAAGGTTGTTTTTCAACATTAAAGTTCTATCGTTTTGCATCCTCAACTGTCAATTGGTATTTTTGTTCATTCCCCAGCCCTGGCGCAGTCACTGAGCCAGGTTTTAAGTGGCGATCGCTATCTGTTATCGATCGCGAACTCAGCCTCTGAGTTTCTGGAGTTCGTGGAACAAAAACAGCAGCATATCGATTGTTTAGTGCTGCAAGATGACGACTCCTTACCACCCGTTATTAATCAGTTGTATGAACAAGGAACCCTGCTTCCTCTACTTGTTTTTCCCAAAGAATCAAAAAACAATGATTCTTTTGTTGTCACAAATACTCAGTCAAACCAAATTCAGACAACCGTTCGTTGTACACCAGGGGAGGTGCATTACTTGTGTCACGCCGCTGAAGTTCGACTCGATAGTAGCCAAGTCTCTGACATAGAACATTCCCTAGAACAGGCAATTACCCAGTTCCTTTCCCTTTCTCCGAACTGCAACTTGCCCACTCTTCTGGCTAATGCGGATAAGAAAACCGAGGAAATTCATCGGGGTTCTTTAATGAAGCAGCAGTATCGGTTATCTGAAAAACTCAAAGAGCGACTGGGATATCTCGGTGTTTACTATAAACGAAATCCTCAGTTTTTCTTTCGCTATTTACCTCAAAATGAAAAAAGTAAACTGATCGAACAGCTTAAGAGTGATTATCGTGACATTGTTTTAATGTACTTCAGTCAAGAAACCGCGATTAACCAGTTAATTGATAATTTAGTAAATGAAGCATTTTTTGCCGATATATCCGTTTCTAAGATTGTAGAAATTCACATGGATTTGATGGATGATTTTGCACAACAACTCAAGCTAGAGGGTCGCAATGAAGATATTCTCACAGACTATCGCCTAACACTGATCGATGTAATTGCTCATTTAGGTGAAATGTATCGTCGCTCGATTCCCAGAGAGTTATAATTATAATTGTGGTATTAGCAATTCGCTCCCGACCCATCAACGTCAACGGTGAACGAATTTCTTCCGGGTTACTTTTAAATTGGCAACTATCCTTCGCTTATTAGTAATGGCTAACCCTATGAGTCCCCTAAAAAAAACTTATGTCCTCAAGCTTTATGTGGCTGGGAATACTCCCCACTCAGTTACAGCATTGAAAACCCTCAAAAATATCCTGGAACAGGAATTTCAAGGGGTTTACGCCCTGAAAGTGATTGATGTTCTCAAAAGTCCTCAACTTGCCGAGGAAGATAAAATTTTGGCAACGCCAACTCTAGCGAAAGTTTTACCGCCTCCAGTGCGAAAAATTATTGGGGATCTGTCTGATCGCGAAAAAGTCTTAATCGGATTGGATCTGCTGTATGAAGAACTTCGGGATGGAGAGATAGATTTTTAGAGCATGTTCAAATTTTATGAGATAATAGCAGATTCGAGATCTATTCTCAGATGACGGCGATTTCAGTTATATCTTTAAATTTGACGAAGAAATATGAGTCCATTTAATCTAGATGAGCAAAAACCCAATGAATTTACCACCCCAGGAGTCCATAAAATTCGGACGATGATTGAAGGGTTCGATGAGATCAGCCATGGGGGGTTACCTGTGGCTCGAACCACATTGGTGAGTGGCACCTCTGGTACGGGGAAAACATTGTTTACGGTTCAGTTTCTTTATAATGGGATCACTCAATTTGATGATCCGGGTGTCTTCGTTACCTTTGAAGAATCTCCCAACGATATTATTAAAAATTCCCATAGCTTAGGCTGGGATCTGCAAAAGTTAATTGATGACGGCAAACTTTTTATTCTGGATGCTTCTCCTGATCCCGAAGGACAAGAAGTTGTCGGCAACTTTGATCTGTCTGCTTTAATTGAGCGGATTCAATACGCTATTCGGAAGTACAAAGCCAAACGGGTTTCGGTTGATTCCATCACCGCCATATTTCAACAATACGATGCGGCTTCAGTGGTGCGGCGAGAAATTTTTCGCTTAGTCGCTCGTCTCAAGCAAATTGGCGTGACTACTGTGATGACAACGGAGCGCGTTGAAGAGTATGGACCCGTAGCCCGGTTTGGTGTGGAAGAGTTTGTCTCCGATAATGTGGTAATTATTCGCAATGTTTTGGAAGGAGAACGGCGACGCCGCACCATTGAAATTCTCAAGCTACGGGGTACAACCCACATGAAAGGGGAATACCCGTTTACCCTAAGCAATCAAGGTTTTAATATCTTCCCCTTAGGTGCCATGCAATTAACTCAGCGTTCGTCTAATGTTCGGGTATCCTCTGGAATTCCAACCCTGGATGAAATGTGTGGCGGTGGCTTCTTTAAAGATTCCATTATTCTAGCAACGGGAGCTACGGGAACCGGAAAAACCTTATTAGTCAGTAAGTTTATTCATGATGCTTGTTTAAATGAAGAACGGGCGATTCTCTTTGCTTACGAAGAATCTAGAGCGCAGCTCACGCGAAACGGTTTATCCTGGGGAATCAATTTCGAGGAAATGGAGGAAAAAGGATTATTGAAAATTCTTTGTTCTTACCCAGAATCAGCAGGAGTAGAAGACCACTTACAAATTATTCAAACCCAAATTCAGGAGTTCAAACCCTCTCGGATTGCCATTGATTCTCTTTCGGCGTTAGCGCGGGGAGTGAGCAATAATGCATTCCGTCAGTTCGTGATTGGTGTGACGGGTTACGCGAAGCAAGAAGAAATTACCGGGTTTTTTACCAATACAACGGATCAATTTATGGGATCGAATTCAATTACAGATTCCCATATTTCTACGATTACTGATACAATTTTAATGTTGCAATACGTAGAAATTCGCGGGCAAATGTCCCGGGCACTTAATGTATTTAAAATGCGGGGGTCTTGGCACGATACCGGAATTCGAGAGTATCTAATTAGCAAAGATGGGGCAGAAATTAAAGATTCATTCCGCAATTACGAGCGGATTATCAGTGGTTCTCCCAGTCGGATTACGGTTGACGAAAAGAGTGAACTCTCGCGGATTGTGCAAGGTGTGCGGCAAAAGTCAACGGAATAGTTATTTGTCTTATGTCTTATGTCTTATGTCTTATGTCAGGATTTGGTGTTAGAGCGGGTTTTGTTGAGATGTTATCACTGAGATTCTAATTAAATAAGGGCGGGTTTTGTTGTTCCGTTATTGGTGAGGAGGGCGGGTTTTGTTGTTCCGT
>CAKZMA010001349.1 GCA_937127375.1 uncultured Coleofasciculus sp.
AAATGAGCCAAATAGAGTCGGTGAAATTCCTAACGTGAAACCCGTATTGGCAGTGATGAGTCCTAATTGATTCATATAGCCTCCCACAGGTTTTTCGGGCCACAATGCTCTGGGGATTGGACGAAGTAAAACCTCTACATGCTCCATACCCCAGCGAAAATCTAACCGTTGGGGATAAACGTCCTGGAGCAGCACAAAACCATCAAGCATATTAGCATCTTCTGCACTGAACGCACGTTCCCAAGCTGCTTGATTCAAAAACTCAGGATTGAAGTGGGGATTACGTAGAGAACCCGCTACAGTAAACATGCCGATAGCCACGATAGCAATAGTGGAGAGAATCAGGAGGCGAGTTTTTGGTCGATAGGAAGAGGAAAGAATGATACCACTAGCGCTAAGCCACCCTAAAAACTGGAATCGTCCACTACTACTGAAGGTGAAATTTGCCAAACCCAGCAGAATCGCAACGGCACTAATTTTACTGAGTGGTTTAGAAAATCCGCCAAACTTCCAAAGACAAATGATTAGGGTTGCCACCCCAACCAGGACAAATGGAAATAGACGTAGGTAACCACTAATTTGAAAAGCGAGGGAGCGTCCGGCTGCAACTTGGGCAATGATGTTAGAGCGAGTGATACCGACCAAGGGCAGGCAAAATAAGCCAAATAGGATAACTTTAGGACGTAGCCATTGCAGCAAGAAAGGATCTCCGTGAGGAATAGCAATTGGTAATACTTGTCGTTGTCGCACCATATAGGTTGTCAATAGGCATATCTGACCCAATACTATATAACTTAGAGCAACAACACCTGCCTCATTTGTAATGGGAGTAAAGCCAAAGCTGCCTAGATTAACCCAGCGATCTATACCACTAGTGACAATCAAGTATCGATAGGATGCTACGTAAAATAGAAAGGTACTAATTAGTAATGGGATTTCATCATTGCGCCGCAGCAACCATATCCCACTGATAACCAGCAGTGCGAGTTGAGTGAAAACTAGTTCTGGATATTCAAAGATGTGCATGGGGTAACGATTGAAGATGGTGATGCAACTGCGATAGGCTAAATTCAGACATATCAGTAGCTGCTTCGGCAAAGGCTTGGAGCTGCCCAGGATTATTTAAGCAGAATTCGAGAGCGAGAGCGATCGCTTCCCCAGTCACTTCTGGTAAGATTAGCCCATTGACTCGATCTGTCACAACTTCACCACAAAATCTGGACGCTATGATCGGCAGCTTCCATGCCTGTGCTTCTAGTTGAACCAAACCAAAACCATCGGAAAGGGTGGGAAATAGGAAAACATCAGCGAGTTGATAGTACTGGGCTGTTTGACTGCGAGGGATGGCTCCAATCCACTGAACTTGTTCCAGCATTTTAACTTGTTGGGATATAGCAATGCTTTGAGAACCAACCAGTAAAAATTTTATGAACTTCTCCCGTAAAATTTGAGCAGCTTCTAACAGAGGCGCAATACCCTTAGCTAAGCTAACTTTACCTAAAAACAACACTTGCAAGGGACGTTTTGCCGAGAAAGCTAAGGGATACGTTCGCCTAAAATTACGCGCTTGCTCAGGAGGTTGATAAGCAAGAGGAACAATGTAAATTTTGTTAGTGGAAGTGCCTACTTGTTGTAAAGCTTGGCTTGACCAGGTAGAGTTCACTATAATCTGATCAGCGAGTGAGCATTCTTCTTTCCAGGTATCCCAGTAATAGGATGGTGCAGGCTGCCAAGTAGATTGGTAATCAGGATAGACAGCATGTTCTTCTAAAACTAATTGGTCATGGACTACTCCTGCATCAATTTGACCCAAAATAGTACGCCAGCCCTTACTCTTAGCATAACGAAAAAGTTCTAAGGCCGCGTAACTGTAGGCAAATAGAGTGGGGTAAGCGTTGAGTAGAGGAGTGATCCTCTCTAGTGACTGAAGTGCTTGTTGTTGAAACCAATAGTTGCGGGCGATAAGGCGTTCCCATCCTGAAGTTCTCTGAATTCGTTGAGTCAGTTCAAAGCGAACCAATGAACTCGTGAAGGCGTGGACAGAGGCTTGGGTTAAGTCCGGATGGAAGCGATCGCGTAAATTCGCTAACCAAGGTGTAGGTAGCAAGTTGAGTGGAGACTGAGGTAAGACCCAAGCATCGGTAATCAAGTGGGCAAGTTTTCCATGTTGGTGTAAAGCTCGTGGGATAGCGTAATGTTCACGGGCACCTAGTTGACAACAGATCCACAGTGAGGATTTGCCCAACATTTATCAAATTCATACCTCTGTTGTGTAAAATTTCTTCAAATATATACAACTACTGAAATCTTATTTTATCTACACTTAAAACCTCGCGAATGCTCATATCCTTAGAGCATAGGACAAAAAAGCCAAATCATGATTAGTATTTTTAGTACTTATATTTAATTTCGTCAAGGTTTTGATTGGAGGAAACGTTATTTTCTAGGTCTATGCAGACTCAGCCGGAAATCTTCACAAAACTTTTAAAGTCTCTTGATTAAAATTCCCTGAATTCGGTTATCATAGTGTAGTCCTATTACAGTTGCAACTTATAACTGAAAAAACTTCCTGGCTATCAGGTTCTATTGGTTCTAGTTATAAATTGGGGGACAATCGCTCCCGTAGGTGATTGTATAGTGCTTAACTCAATCACGAACGGCGATGCTCTGTCTACCACTACATGGTACTCAATTAAGCTCTGAGGCAAATACATGGCTAACATTACTGGTACACCTTTCGATGATAACGGTATTGTCAATCCTATACTAAGGGGAACAGCTCTTAATGATCTCATCAATGGTCTAGATGGGAATGATATTCTAGAAGGTCGGGCTGGCGACGATAACTTACGGGGTTGGGCTGGCGAGGACACCATAATCGGGGCAACTGGCAACGACCAACTTGATGGTGGGAGCGGTAATGATATCTTGGATGGCGGCAGAGGCAACGACCGCTACATCGTCGATAGTACCACCGATCAGATTATAGATTCGGATGGTCGGGGAACTGTTACTTCCATCGCACCAAGTTTCTCGCTAGAGACCCAAGGGAGTGGGTATAGTGGTCCAAGAGGCTTAAATTTGCGGCTGATAGGGACTGCTCTTGATGGTACAGGTGACAATTTTGACAATTTAATCAGTGGTAACGGGGAAAATAACACTCTCGAAGGCTTAGATGGTGATGATATTCTCAGGGGTGGTGATGGCAACGATAATCTGATTGGGGGTAACGGAGATGATCAACTTATAGGTGGATTAGGCACTGATACTTTTGATGGAGGTACTGGTAATGACATATACACCGTTGATGACGCCAATGAAACAATTGTCGATGCGGATGGTCAAGGAACGGTTAACTCGTCCGTGGATTTTAATCTTTCAACGCAAGCAAGTGGATACACTGGCCCCAGGGGATTGAATCTACGCCTCAGGGATACAGCTACTAATGGTACAGGAGACAACTTTGATAATGTAATCATTGGTAATGCAGCAAATAACACCCTTCGGGGTTTGGATGGCAATGACCTGCTCAATGGTGCAGATGGTAATGACATCCTTGAAGCTGGAGAAGGTGACGACACTCTTGAAGGTGCTTCTGGCAGCAACACTCTCATCGGTGGTCCGGGTGATGATATCTACAATATTTCCGACGGGGACACTGACGAAATTGATGAATCCACGGGAAGTGGCATCGACACAGTACTATCGACGATTGATTTCTCTCTAAATACTCTCCCGAGCGGTATCACTATTTCGGGTGAGGTTGAGAATTTAATTCTGGCTGCACCTGGAGCTAATATAGGGGCAATGGAGGGTCCTATCCTTGGGGAAGGGAATGCTCTAAACAATGAGATCATCGGAAATCGTCAGGGTAATACGCTGAATGGTTTAGATGGTGATGACAGTATTTTTGGTTCTTTTGGTAATGACACTATCGACGGCGGGGAGGGCGCCGATAATCTATTTGGAGAGGATGATGATGACACCCTAATTGGTGGTAATGGCGATGATATCCTCGATGGTGGCAGCGGCATCAATATTCTCGATGGTGGCAATGGCAATGATACTTACATCATTCGCAACGCCAATGATTCGGTTGTGGCTGATCCCAGTGGTACTGATACAGTAGAATCTTTTGCTAATAAGGGGCTGGGTATTGGTAGTGGTTTAGAAAACTTGACCTTGCTAGGCAATGTGACCGTAGGGAGTGGAAATGAACTTGATAATACGATTACGGGTAATGACTTCAACAATCTTATTGACGGTGGTGAGGGTAACGATACTGTCTTTGGGGAAGCGGGTCAAGACAATATCAGGGGAGGGATAGGTAATGATATCCTCAATGGTGGAAACGATGGCGACTCTGTTGATGGTGGTGGTGGCGATGATGAACTATTCGGCGATGAGGGTGCGGATAATCTGTTTGGTGGTTTTGGCTTTGATATCCTCAATGGTGGAAACGGTGAGGATATTCTCAACGGGTTCGTGCAGGATGATATTTTGACTGGGGGAGCTGACGCGGATATCTTCTTTTTCGGAGGAAGGAATAGTGTTCGTTCTCTGGGTATGGATACAATTACTGACTTTGGAGACGGTGCAGACATTATTCAATTGAGTCAGAGGACTTTCTCGGTTTTGACCAGTGCTATCGGCACGGGTTTTAGCGTGTCTGGAGAGTTTGCACTAGCTGCTGACGATTTACAAGCTGAGACAACTGGTGCTGTGATCGTGTACAGTCAGACTGGCAGGTTGTTTTATGATACCAATGGCGCTGCTGTAGGTTTTGGTTCAGGTGGTGGTCAGTTTGCTATCCTTAATGGCACGCCAGCACTTGCTGGAGGAGATTTTGAAATAGTTGCTTAGTCAAGCTCAAGCGTTTAGTGATCCCAACTTCAGCAGGGCTGAGAAGTACTCAATCCTGTTTGAGTTGTAGTGCATTAGCCGTAGATGATAAAGATGTGATAATATTCCTTTTCAAAATTGGGAACGGAATGGCTCAGCAATTAGCCAACGATTATGATGTATTGATCGCTGCTCAGGTAACAAAACTCGCCAAGGGGCATTATAAATAATCTTAGTATGGTAGCTATGAGATATAAGCCACTTTATACATTGCTTTTCTAAATCTTGAGAGTGTGTTTCAATGACCCAGTACAGTTCTGATAAGAATGGGTAAGCCTCCACACTCTGCAACAGATTAATTTCACTACCCTCAATATCAACTTTAAGCAAAATGGGGCGTGGCAAACTCTGAATCAGCTCAGCTATGGCAAGCCATTCCTCACCTTGACCAATGAATCTATGCTCGACAATGAAGCGTTCACTAGGCTGATACCCATTTGCCTGAGCATTAGTCAGCAATCTCTCCCTTATAGTAGAGGGTTCACAGGCTACAACACGTTCCGCACCAGACTGCAAAAACGCCATTGTGTAGTAGCCATCGTTGGCTCCTACATCTACTAAACTTTTACAGTAAGGAATGAGTCGTTTGAATGGAGTGATGAGTTCGCGTTCATATATACCCCAATAGCGTTGAAATTGAGTCAGTAGGTCTAGCTCAATCCACATTCCTTTGGCAAGTCCACCCTTTAATTGGCGCAACTTACGTCCTTTAGGTAGAAACACTTGTTTAATGAGTTGCTTCATGTGGAGTGTTAGCTGATATTGGCAAAGAGGTTAAGTATTTATATAGAGGCATGGGTAAAGCTTGCCGCTCACTCAACGTTAAAATACCCTGTTGGATTCCAGCAACTAATCCCCTTACATGAACGAGAGGAATTTTTGTTTTTATAGAGAGTTTCATGTAACTGCCAAACGTTCTAGGTATCTCTAGCGGGAGTAAAGGCAAAGGGGTATGCAAAATATGTGACCATATCCGATTTCGAGGTCCATAAAATCCCTTGCGGCGATAATCTTCTTCATTAGAACTAGCCCAATGGTAAACCCTGCATAGTGGAAAGGCATGAATTTCATACCCTGCTGCCCAAAGTCGCAAACAGATTTCTGGTTCTTCACCATAATAAAAAAACTTACTGTAGTATCCCCCTACTTCAAGAAAAGCGCTCTTACGAATCAGCGCAGCACAGGCAGCATAAGATAAGCAATGATAAGGAGAAGTATTTTGAGGTCTTGGAGGATTAAAGCTGTCAACGACAGGAAATGCTAAAATAGCAACTTTTGGATTATTTACCATATACTGAATGGCTTGATCTGGACTATTTTTATCGACAAAACAAGAATCATCATCGAGGCTAAAAATAAACTCAAAATCTACTGAAGCATTACTAATATTTCGGTTAAGAGAAGCCCCGTATTTTCTGGGATTGCGGAGAAGATAATAGGAATATTGAGAGATTAATTGCCAGTATTCCTCTGAAACTTTATCACTAGCATCATCGTGAATCCAAACCGGATACTTTGCCCAAGCAGGATTTTCCTTCAAATAAAAAAATAACTTTTTTAGATCTTGTTCCCGGTTGCGAGTGGTAATCACGATTCCTGCGTTGGAATTCATTGGCTATTGATTCCTATGCTTAATGACTTTTGCGGGAACTCCTACAGCGATCGCGTTCGGGGGTAAATCATGAGTAACCACACTCCCTGCACCCACAATGGTGCGATCGCCAATCGTCACACCTTTGAGGATTATGACATTGGCTCCCAACCAAACGCAATCTCCAATTTGAGTAGACTTAGCAATCATCGGTTGCTCAAGGGGGGCGAGCGTAGGATCGTGACCATGATCGTGATCGGTAATGTAACAATTCGGACCAATACCGCAGTTTTTACCAATAGTCAGTGATAGTATAGCATCCAGAAAGGTACGGCGGTTGATGTAGGTATTAGCACCAATATGAATCTTCGGATGAGGGAGGGGTTCGCCCGTGGCAAGTAGTATCACACCTCGATCTAACGCACAAGGACTCTCGATTTCAATATCCGCAAAATTGCGGGGAATTTCAATATGTCGCATCCAAACATAGCCGTGTAGCTTGACTCCTAGCGTGCGATAGTAGACATTGCGCCAACGACTTTTTCCTCCCTCAATAACTCGATTGATGGCTAAAATTCCAGGACGCAGCCAACTCATGACTTATCCCCTGGTGTCCCATATTTAGATGAAATAATTTCTTTAACGGCGCTCACTTTGCCCCTAAGAACGGCTGGGAGATAAAGCCAACCCCTCACAGAAACAAGAGAAGCAGCGATCCCAAACCACTGCAGTACTGCGAGCTTGACATAATCCGAAAATTGTCGTCGGTCTAAGATGCAGGTCATGACATAGTGACGATTAACTAAATCCATTTTGGCAACCACTCCCGGATGGCTCTTATGCTCTCCAGGTTGGCTGTCATGGAAAATGCGAGCCGTGCGAACATTAGCCAGTTTCCATTGTTTACCCACTATTAGAGAAAGGGTTACATCCTCCATTAGAGAATAACCTGTAAACAGAGAGGAGAACAAGGGTTGGGGCAAAGCTTGCCGTCGATAAAGAACACAAGTGGTATTCAACCATTCTACAGGAACAACGTCTGGTAAATCCACCCGATCCTCAGGTAGAAAGTTTAACGCTGGTCCAATACATTTTCCCGCATAACTTTTTTCCGAATGCCCATGAAGAAAGTGAAATAGAGTGCGACTAATCCAACCGGGCGGTAAATATCGCTGATTCGTAATCATGGCGTTAACACCTCCCAAACTCGAGTCACTCTGGAGAGCTTTCCATAACCGCCATAGACAATCTGGCTCTAAAATGATGTCATCGTCGAGAAACCAAATACTATCTTGGGTCGTGTACTGCATGGCTTGATTTCGCTGGGTTGCTGCACCTATTTCTGTAGCTCTATAGTAAGTGATTGGAGTCGCTAAACCAGGAATACTGGCTTGGCAAAGTTGTTGAGTGTCATCGTGAGTCGAACCATCGACCACAATTATCTCAAGAGGCTGAACTGACTGTTGAGCCAAACTTTGAAGCATTCGGAGTAACGGAAGGCTGCGGTTACAGGTGGGAACAATTGCTGAAATTGGCAGAAGTTGAGGCATGGCTATGTGAACCTTTAAACTAAAAGCTCCATGCAGCAAACGAATACCCTGTTAGCTTTCTAAGTTGTTCAACATCGCCACGCAACACATCTACTAATGCTTGGCGAAGTGACTCACTTAACACAGGTTGTTTTATTGGCTGCTCTAGTAACCAGGGAATGATTTTCCGAAGCCGACCTCCTGCTGGAAATGCTGTCACCTGTACCCCTAAGTTTGTTAGTCGCCTTTTTTGACTAGATTGATGAAACACATTGGCAAATTCTGGGTGTGTGAAAGTCGAATCGACTTCGAGAAAACGAAAAATTCGATGTAATGTTCCCGTACAGTCACTGACTAAATCGCCTAAGTCGATGATCAAAATTCGAGAAAGTGGGTAGTAAGGGAAAAACTGTTCTAGCTGCATATAATAGCGACTACAGTGAATGTAATGGTTAGTGTCAAGGTCTGCCAATGCTTCCTGCAAGTCTCGATATTCACAGCGAGCAGCAAAATTATGGATGTAGTGAGAAACGATGCGTTGAATTGGGTCTCGAACAATATAAATGAGTTTTGCCTCTGGAATCAAGCGATACATGCGCTCTGGTATACCCTTGAACGCCGGATATTTTGTATAGTTAGGCGATGACTCACCCCTAAGAGTTGTTGATTCGGTAAAGTGAGATTGATACCAATATAAACCCCGATTCCAATTCTTTTCTTTTACAAAAAAATTCAGCTCTTTTATGGTAGACATTTGTATTTTAGGATGTAGTTTCAAGTAATGATACAGACTTGATGTCCCACATTTCATAGCACCAATTATCACAAAATCAGTCAATCGATCAAACCGATAATTCATGGGTCATTATTATCAAGACAATTTTGGGGGTTGATTTAATATTAACAAGCTGTTCGGCATCCTTAATGTTAATAATGGCGAAAGCCTTGTAGTGCGTTTAGCGAAGCCATGCCGCAGGCTTTGCATCTTGCTCGCGACTAATACCCAATTTAAATGCATGACAGCTTCTTTCGCTTATACTGAGCGAATTTTTCAGCCATATTAAATCCAAACAGCTTATAAGCAAAGCGATAGATGACAGGTGCAGCTTTGCCTGAGGGCATAAAATTTGAACTATTTCTATGTATCTGAGAAATAACCTCAGTAGCCCACTGCTTATTATACAGCCAAATCATCCGGGCACACTCAAAACGAGCTTGGTTTATTGCATTCTGTCGTAATTGAGTTAACTCACCTCTACTTTCTAGATATTGTTCTATTTTTTCTTCAATTGCTAGACGCTGATAATGGATTTCAGTTATATTTTTCTTACAGACTGTTGACTCACTCCATTGTCTGTATACTGAACCAGATTCAGGGAAATATTCAAAGCGTTTCCTTGCCATCAGCAATCGCAAATATAACTCGTGTTCCTGACAGCAAGGCTGATCATCTTTCCATCCTCCAACATCTAAGATAGCTTGCTTGCGCCAAAGCGGACTTCCTGTTTGAGGTAAATACCATCTCGCTAATAAAATCCAAGGATCGTGAGGTGTAGGAATAGGTAAAACTTCTTGCCATGATTTACCATCTCGGTGATATTCAAAAATACTGGGACTGTAAATAACATCGGCTTGAGGAACTTTAGAAATAAAATTTATTTGTTTTTCAACTTTATTTGGCAACAGATAATCGTCAGCATCTAAATACTGTAACCATTTACCTGTACTGAGTTTGATTAGGTGATTTCTAGCAACGTTACCACCCTGGTTTGAAGTACTTTTCCAGTAAATTTTATTTCCAAACCTTTTGATGATCTCAAGACTTTTATCAGTGGAGCCATCGTCAATTACAATGACTTCTTTATCAGGATAGGTCTGGTTTAAAGCGCTTTCTATAGCCTGATAAATCCACCGTTCTGCGTTATAGCAGGGAATTAATATACTTACTCTAGAAAACATAATCTATGTTAAATCTCTGTCTATATTAAAGCAAATATTTAGCAATATTTTTTCGGCGATTTGAATACTTTCCCACTTTAGGGATAGCAACAAGATTGGATAGCCAGGGCCAGTTGTGATCTTCTGGATTAAGTAACTTATATAAAACACCATACGACAACTCCGGCATTGGATTTGGATAACTTCGGTTTACATAATAAAGATCAAATAAATGAGGTTTAAAAAAATTCCAAACATCTTTCGGAGCAAAACCTAATCTTGATAAACCAACTTTATATATTTCAACAATGAAGAGGGGCAATGATTCTTCATGAAATAGTAGATTTCCCTTTCTTAACACTAATGGTTCAGCACCCTCTACATCTATTTTTACCAATGAAACATTATGAAGTGTTTTATGGTTATTTATTAGTTGATTTAAAGTTGTAGATTGGATTATTTCTTTTTTGAAAAAATCTGCTTCTGAAGGATTAACTTTTAAAGATTGTTTTACATCTACATGACCGTCGCGGCTAACCATAAATTCAACTAAACCATTCTGATCAGTCACACAAACCTGTTCCAGATATATCTGTTTTAAAGAGAGTAAGTCAATAGCTTTTTGTACATATTCCGATGTTTGGCGTGAAGCTTCTACGGCAATTACTTTTCCTTTTGTGCAAACATTTTTAGCAAAAAAGGCAGAAAAATATCCCATATTTGCTCCCAAATCAATACAAGTATCTCCTTCTGATAGCCAATCTCTTGCAATAAGCAGCTCGATTTCATCAAAACATTGATGGCTAATATAGAGATTCACTGAAGTTTTTGACTCAGGAATGCATATAAATTCAAATCCATATCTTTTGTATATAAATGGTTTACCATTCCTGAAATTAACAATATACTGCCTAATGTTTTTATTGACCTGACGGGCAATAGTTTCTATCGGTTTTGGACTATTTGCCATTAGATAGTATGCTGATTTAAATTTCCTTGAAATTTTCTGCATTTCTTGTATTCCTTGAAATTATCTTACTCTAATCCCATTTTCTGTCTTAACCGCTTTGCTGCTACTTCGGGCAATAAATATTTTTCTTTCATTGCCAAAATATTATAACGCATCTGAATCAACTGGTTGTCTTTAATTCTCAATATTTTTTGTATAGCAGCAATCCAATCACCATCTTTAACAGCAATACAATTTACTTCATTTTGAAGATTCATATCATAAAGATAAAGTTCATCTTCATTAATTACAGGAATACTACCTCTAACCAAAGCTTCAATAACACGATGGGTTACTCTTTCATATCCAGGTGGGCATAAAGTGAAATCAGATTCAGACAAATATTCTATATACTTCTCAGGAGATACTCCCCTTGTTTCACTAATCCTATTTCCATAATCAATCCATAACACTTTAAACTTTAGATTACTTTCATCCAGAAATGATTTGATTTTTTTGATAATCTGCGCTCTAGTTTGAGGATTTATATTACCCATGTAGTTAATCTTAAATTTTCTGCTTACTTGTGGCATCCATTCAAAAGCAAACATTAAACTTTTTAGTTTTTTATATTCCAAAAATTCCGAATGAACATCAAATCCAATAATATACTTTCTAGAAAAAAAACTAAATACATCAAAATCATATAATCCATCTATATAGCCTATGCTTTCTGTCCTAAGTAAAATTTGATAATTTTTAACTAATTGTTTTAAATCATTAAATAAGTCTTTGATATAAAATTGCTTTTTTCGATAATAAAGTACATTTACATGATCGGCACTTCTCATAAAATTTATAATCTTTGGTGACAAATAAACATTTGATGATTCTATATATAAATAGTCAATTTTAATTATTTTTTGATTACTAATAACTTTAATATTTTTGATTTTCTTTATTTTGTTTAAGTAAAGTAAATGTTGGGTATCGACAGCATTTGCTTTTTCTGGAGTGATCAAATAAATTTCATAATCTTTCCTTGAAATAGCTTTGGCAACTGTATAGGTTTTGCTGCGAATTTTTTCTGAATACAATCCTATCTTTTTTTTCATTATTTATTCCTATTTTTAACGCGGGTTAAGATGCATTTGATATACCTTGCTCGTTTTAGCAGCAATCTTGAGCCAATCAAGTTGATTACAAACTTCTGTAACTTGTTGACCAAGCTCACCTAAATTAATGTTATGACTCTTTATCAATGCCTGAAGCAGCCCTTGCTGATCATCTGGATCATAAAGCAAGCTACCTGCTATCTCAAGCGTTTCTGGTATACCCCCTAACTTGGGCGCGATAATTGGCTTTCCATACGACATTGCAACCACCAAACTACTAGACGTTAAAATATTTTCAAAGGGAAGCACTACAACTGTGGCAGCACTAAAAAACAGATGCATTTTCTCATTTTCAACAAACTCAGAATAAACGATGACTCCTCTTATCCTTGAAGCTAGCTGCTTTAATTTTCGCCCATAAACAGCATTCAATGGTTTTCCTACAATTAGGAGAATATCATTCTCAAAAACATCCTGATTTTCACGCCAAACTTTAAGTAACCGCTCTATCCCTTTATAAGGTCTAAGCATGCCTTGGTTAAGATAGATATATCCGGTGGGAGATAAATTAAGTTCCTTTCGTGCCAATTGTTCATCAATTAGAGGACAGTAAATATCTCGATAATGCCCAATCGGTATAACTTCAGCTTTGGCAGGAGCAAACCAATACTCTTGAGAAATTACATCTAAGGTTGAGTAATTGTGCAAGATAATCTGATCAACCAACTGAGCCAAAATACGTCTAGTCCATAACTCCAAACGAGGAAACTGAGAATCATGGGAGATGCGATTATGAACTGTCCACACTACTCTGACGCCAGCCCAGCGAGTCATCAGGACATCGATTAGAAGTTTGACACTATAAACAAACTTAGTTAACCATCCGTCACCTTTGATATAAGGGCTTAACCAATGTAAATGCACAATAGCAAAAGACTGTTGACTCGTTTTAATCACCCGAAATATGGGAAATACTCGGCGATAACCCCAAGGAAAATGTACTTGCACACCATTGGACTCTAATGCCTTAGCCAAAAGAGTCTGGTAAGGATTATCGATACGATAATCAGGCATCATCAACACTTGGATTTGTGTAGATAGTTTCAAGGTTTCAACACTCACTGGTTCAACTCCTTAAGAAATCCATTTTGCACTAAATGCCTAATACCTTCACTATACATTAAATGCCGGATTACTCCAACATAGTGACGACAAGGGAAATCATTTATTCCTTTTTCTAAACGAACTTCATACTCCTCAGGCAATAACTCAACGCCAAACTTAGAACTGCAAAGCGTCAAAAGAGTTTGCTCAATGCGCCAAAAATGACCGATTATTCCAGGGAGTCCGAGAAATTCCTCAATCCAGTCTAGATTTATTGATTTTTTGTGAATTAGTCCTAAGCCTGAATTAAATCTAGGTTGCATCGTGAAACCTAAACGTTCTCTCACAACTGCCGGTTCTACTGTATAAGCACTGGCTATATCCCTATTGACGCAATTGTATAAGTAGGTAGGAGATTCTATCCGCTTCAGCAATTCTGTCGGTTCCTGGAAAAATAATACATCGCTATCTAGCAGCAGCAAGCGATCACTTTCTAGATAAGCAACAAAGTCAAACACTTTGGGCGAGAGGTGATTGGTTTTACGAAACTCTAGACAGCGAGGATAGGGTTTCAATAATGCTACCATCTTCTCCTCCGCTATCTTTCGGTCAATGATTCTACTATCTGGAAAGTGATACTTGAGTATATCACAATGTTCCTGCGTCAATGTTCCGTCGTCGTGGATACAAAGGCTGTAGAGCCGACCAGAAAAATGGTAGAAAGACTTCAATACCCACATTAGGTTTAGCCAATCGGTTGTAGAAGTCAAAACATGGATTTCACAAGTAGTATCTGTTGTGTCGGTTACTGGTTTAGAAGTTAAAAATTTTTCCCTAATATAATCTCGGTAGAAAGCCGTTTGTAAACCATGTTTATACTTTTGGCGTATTTTCAACAACAAGGAACCTAGAGACATAGTTTGATAACTGTCATAAAAATTAAAATCAATCTCAATTATATTGGAATTAATTTAAGTAGGGGTAGGAACGCAGAAAAGAATCCTTTTTAGTAAATACTACATCAACAATCATTAAAGCCTCGTCATATGGTCTATGACCAAATCCAGCAAAATCATATACTACATAGCCTCGCTGATTCATAAATGAGATAACTTCTGCAAACTGAGGAGAATTTATTTCTAGAGGAAATAAAATTACCTCTAGAATGAATATTTCTGTACAACCTAATAACGTAGAAGCACCCTTTAAAACTTCTAGTTCAAAACCCTCAACATCTAACTTCACAAGCTGCGGCAATAATATTTTATCCTGTTCCACTAAAGAATTTATAGTTACCACGGATACTCGACGTTGTTCTGCTTGCCAATCTTTACCGTGAAAGATTAAATCAGAAGATTCTGGAATCCTAAAAGTAGAGCCTTCTTTAGGCTTAGTGGGCCATACTGTCAAGGGAAATTCACCACAATGGCTACCAGCGCCTACGAGAAAATATTGTGAATCCGGATATTCCTTACAAAAATCCTCTAAATAGGGTTTCATTTCTACTTGAGGTTCAATTAAGTAAAATTTTGCTTCTGGAAATATTTGCTTGGCTGTTCTACTCCATGAACCCCGATTCGCACCAACATCAAGCACTGAGGAACAGGATAATCCTCGCCGTCTAAGTTCCTGCAAAACTCTTTCTAAACTTCCTGTTGCAGGGTGTTTAACGCTTTTGTGCCAAACTTCATACCCAAGACTATTAAGAAGATTTTTAATGATACGTTTAAATGTTTTATGCATTTGTGGTTTCACCCTATTGACACAGTTACTCAATTGACACAGTTACTCAAAGGAGTTGCAATATGCACATCAGCTAACCAATACTTCTCTATGAGTCTCACTGAATCGCGCATAAAAAATATGGGCAATATCTGGAAAAACAAAGTGATGGAGTTCTACCAGAATGTCTGTATTTTGCAGCAACGGAACTTTTTCAGGATCAAGGAGTGTATATTCTGCTCCTTCAATATCACAAATAATTACGGTTCTTTGGTCTGAATATATAATTTCTGATAAAACTTCAGGGGTACAGGCTCCAAATACCTCAATCTGGTCATCAACTGTGTTTAATTTTGCAAAATTTTGTATAGTTAAGTGAGCATTTGGTTCTGACTCAAAACAGATGACTTTGGTTTCTTGCATACGAGAGGCAAAACCCACTGCGTAGTATCCTTCTGCTGCACCAATGTTAATGATGAGTTCATAAGATTTGTCAATAATCTCTTCAACAATAGACCATAGCTCTTTTTCATAAGTTCCTATTACTTTTGGAGACCAAGCACTGTTAATTGAATCAGTTATATAACGTAATCCTTGAAAAGAACCTGAGGCGATATATCCATCTGTTTTACTCCTCAGCACCGACTGTGCTTTGGATATTTTACGGCGACGGAGCTTTCTGGCTATTTTACGAATTCTCACTGCCCGGTAATTAGAGTTTATACAAAAACGAATTATCTTTCTAAATGACTCAGGCAATGATTGTTTAAGAATGCTTCGGATCGAATTCATTGATCTGTATATCTGCGTTTGCATCTCGTGTCATTGGTCATTAGTTCTTTATTTCTTACTTAGGACTGTGGCAGGATGACATGCCATAGTTTGATTTTCAAGTTACCATATAAATTAACTGTTTTATACATTTTTGACAAAACAAAATTTTAATTTATTAAACCTTAAATAATTATTTAAATTGCTGACAAATAGATTTGGCAAAATTGGGTAATTTTGCATAATAATCGCTATATATTTTATTTAAAAAAACTATTTTTTTAACTTGTAAATTAATCTCATTTATTTCTTTTAATTCATTAAAAATATCTATGCCGTAATGATATAGATCTAGATCAAATTGGTTGTATTTTTGAATAAGGTTCAAGGTTTTCATAGGTATATCGTTTTTAGATATTCTGTTACCTCCTACTCTTTGTTTTATATAAAGACATTTTTTAAAGTCCCAGTTAAAAGCTCTCCTTAATAAGATAAGTGACTCATTAAATTTTTCTGTAATTCCAACAACTATAAAGTGTTCTTTTAAATTATTCTTAGCCAACTCCAGGATTTCAGAAGAACACTGATTAAACCCTATTTCTGTATGTTTACCCGATAAAAATTTTGTCTGTCCATTTTCTGACATCCTTGATATGCCGCTACAAATATAGTCTTCAAGACTCATATTTTGGGAAATGACTTGATTGTGTAACTTGTGTTGAGGAACACGAATAATATGGTAGTAATGAGATATGATCCGGTCTACAGGATTTCTTAGCATAGTAAAGTAGGTAAATGGACGTGAGAAAAACTGATGATAGCCAAAGCTAAAATGACCTTTAACAATCTTTAGCTTTGATAGTTCACTGTTGCTCATTTTAGGAGCTTGTATAGTTGTATTGAATTGTTGATCGATGGACAAAATTTGATTCGATAGATATTGACGTTTGATGATACTAGTTAGCGTAGTTCCACCTGTTTTAGGAAGATGCAGAAAAAAAATAAGGGGGCAATTGTCTGTATGTTCAATAACCATATTTTTGCTCATAAAGAAAAATTTTTATGCTTAAATGTCACTATGAGTTTGTTTGTAAAAAATAATAATCTATCTCTAATATTTTAACTCAACCGTTGATTTTTCGGTTCTATAGTTTAGAGGTAAAGGAACTAAACCATGAATATGAGATTCAAAATATGTACCCGTACCAAAAACATCACGAGCCGGAATTGTAAGTATTAAAGCATCTTCAATTCTTAACAAAATTTCCAGTTTTGGTTTTGATAACCAAATAGTAATTGTGTAATCTCCACCTCCTAGATACTGTTGAATATTGCGGCATTCAAAAATACACTTTGTTGCTCGATCTAATGTATCAATAATATAGTTAGTAAAGGCAGGAGCCATCATTGTGACCCGCACACCCCCTAGAGTCGATAGAATTAATCCAACGCCGATATTTGTATAATGCTTTGGAGATACAACATCAAACTCGATTTTTAGATCCAAACCATTTTTGAGTTGATTTTGTGTAAAATAAGCTTTTAAATTAATAACTTTTATTTGATGTTTTTCACTGAAACCAACAACTTTTTCTCGATTTCGCAGGGAAGTATTCATTTTTAGATTTTTTTGATAGTGAACCTCTACTTCCTGAGCCGAACCTATTTTTTTTATTTGCCCCCATTCTAAAAAAATCCCACTCACACATAAAGCTTCCATAGCTGCCATATTATGACTGACAAACAAAACTGTCCGCCCTTCCTTTCCCACCTCTTGCATCTTCCCCAAACACTTCTGCTGAAACTGAGCATCTCCTACCGCCAGCACTTCATCTACAATCAAAATCTCCGGTTCCAAATGCGCCGCCACCGCAAACGCTAACCGCACATACATTCCTGACGAATACCGCTTAACTGGCGTGTCTA
>CAKZMA010001350.1 GCA_937127375.1 uncultured Coleofasciculus sp.
TAAGGGGGACGGAAGGGGGATCTAAAAGGGGGGGCTAGGGGGGATCTCTTATTAAGTAAGGGTTCCAGCCTTAAGTTGACACTAATGGTCACAGAAGCGCCCCTACTCTAATCCCTATTGTGTTCGCCATCCTCTAAAGACGTTTCTTGAGGTTGGCTCACGGACTCTTGATCCGGAGTCACGGAGTCTTCCAAGACATATTCTTGTACCACATTGTCTTGCTCTAAGTCAATCGATTCCTCAGACAAATCATCAGAAACATCGTCCAGCTCTGGGGATGGTGGTGGTGTTGTTGCCTCAGAGTCACTCACCAAGGGATCAGGTTCGCGAGAGTCTAGATCCGTGGGTGTTTTCTGTTGCCAATCTGAGAAGGTAACATCCTCCTGGGATAGGTCATGGAGGGCAAACTCTTCCCAATCTTCTGCCAACAACTCCTCTGACATGGGCAACGACTGGATTGAGTCCAAATCGAAATTTGGGGGTGAGACGGTGCGATCGCGAGACGGGGAGGGCTGAGGGACAATATTCAGATGGTCTTCTGCTTCAAAGCTGTGTAGGTCTTCACTAAGCTGCTGGAGGGTACTTTTATCTAGCCTAATCTCTTGACCGGAAAACTGTTGCGATTCATCGCTAACTAGCAAATCTTCATCGGGTGAGGCGGGAATATAGTGATCCTCAACTGAGGTAACGGGGGAATCAGTTTCTCCAGGGTGTTCCAAAAACCATTCTTCCTCACGAGTCGCCGCTATGGATGGGATATCGGCTACGGGGGGGGAATAACTTAACCCCATTTCATCGAGTAAATCGGTTAGGGCGGTAATTGTTTTAACGTCTTGAGACTCGCCGAACCGTTCCTGGTGAGGATAAGTGGCGGGTTCTGGCGTGGCGACTATCTCTGACTCAATCGGGGTGTTAGGTGTTGGCGTTTGAAATAATAAGGTTTCCCACGATAGTTGATCCTGATTGATGCCTTCAATCCAGGGTTCGGATACACTCGTTTCATCGGCGGGATCAGTAAATCCGTCAAATAGATAATCAGCAATCTCCACCGATCCAGTCTCACCGAAAGCCTGATCCGGGGATCGATTATCTTGCCAGTCCGTTGTAGTGATTGATGTCGCTGAGGTATTCGCTTCCGTCACTTCGGCGGTATTGACTGGAGGAGGGGTATTAGAGTCTGGGACAGCGTCTGTGCCAAATAGGGTATTATACAACTCATCAATTTCATGGTGGCGGTTCTCGACTTCAGTTTGATCGGCAACCTCGGGTTCTACGGGTTGCTTGGCGTCTGCCTGAGAGATTGGGGCTGAGGGGGATGATGGTGTTGTGGACTCCGACGTACTATCGATGCCTAAGAGGAAATCTAGGTCTTGAAATTCTGAATCCTTGTCTGAGATAGAGGTATCCATATCCCAGCCAATCAAGGCGTCTAGGGGATTGCCTCCTAAATTTTCTGTATCGAGTTCTTCCGTCCATTGCCGATCACCAATATTAGACGGCAGTTGAGCCTGGGTTGGTGGGGATGGGGTTAAGGCGTTGGTAGATAGAGTCACGTTGAATTCAGGCTGAGAACCCCGATCAATGCCCACAAAAATGCCCTCTTGTTTTGACGTCGATGACGTTGAATCGGGCACTGACTGGGATAATTCTGTCACCTCTGACCAAGGTTGAGACGATTGCACCAAGGTTGAGGTTTCTCGTCCCAATAGCTGGGCGAGGCGATTGACAAGGACTGTAAATAACAGCTCTCCTTGGTTGCTCAAGCGATGCATTTTGTCAAGTCCTTGAGACAAAGATTGCTGATACCCATGCAGATCCCGATCGAGTGCCTCAAAGACTGTCCGTTGGTTGGTGTCAAGATTGATTAACATGCGATCGCTCTCCCGTTGCAGTTGCCGCAGTTGCTCCAAGCGTTCTTGTGGCAACATTATCCCAGAGGCAGGTTGCCCGGGTGAGTCCGATGTTGATGAAGCGTTGAGGAGTTGGGCTTCTAAATTCAGTAAGATTTGAGCCAGTTGCTTTGTCAGGCGTTCGGTTGACTGGTTAATTAAATCCTGAGCAAATTCTGGGAGAGGTTGCTCAGGTCCCCCCCTTTTAGCGGTAACAGTATTTTGCAATTGCTGTTTCTTTTGCTCAAGGTGCTGAATTTCTTGAGTCAAGGACTCTCGCTGTTGACGTAATGCTGACAATTCAGTCTGCAAGGGTTCTGTAACCTGTTGGCGGATACTCTCCATTTCTTGGGCAACCGCCTGCACAATTGGTGTAATGGCTGATTCGTGGGATGGCGACATTGCCATTTCGTCTGGGTGCATCGACAGCAGATAGCGACGCACCCGTTCTAGGATTTCGCGATCGCGGACTAAATCGTTGGGTTTAGACCAAGGGAAACGGGAGCCAAACTTGGCAAGGAGACTGTCAATATCAGCAATCAGCGATTGGATTTTCTTCTGTTTAGTCACGGTGGAACGCCTGACAACTTATGTTCACGCTTCGCAGGAGTTATTGCGATCGCCTGCTTTTATTATGTAGGAACTTGAACGCTTAAGTTGTTAAATCTCCCTCAATATGCAGCATAATAGCTGTGTACCAATCTCCGGCTGATTAGTTTTAATTTCCAATAGGATTAGAATTGAAGGCACTTCGAGGGAGTATAGCGCCGTTCATCGATCAGGACATAAGTCCCTTGTATCTGCCATTATGGCTGGTCTGGATGGGGTGATGAGGGGCGCTTGTACCACAAAGACTCTATTTTGTGTCTGTTGTGGAACAGGAAGGAACCTGCTTAAGTTTTTGAGGATAACAAATCGCCGTACTTGTCCACGGCGTATACAATGTGGTTTGGCTTCATGGATGATCGATACAGCTCACACGAAATGAACTCTAATGTTAATGAGTTGATTCGCACTGCTCCTTTATTTTCTGGCTTACCAGAAGCGATTGTGAATCAAGCGACTTCTCATGTTGTTACTCGCAGCCACCCCAAGGATCGAGTTATTTTGCTGGAGAATGACTGGGGTGGCTCGGTTTACTTCATTTTGGAGGGCTGGGCAAAAATTCGTACCTATAACCTGGAAGGGAAAGAGGTGACCCTCAACATTTTAGGCAAGGGGGAAATTTTTGGCGAAATGGCGGCACTGGATGAGGTGCCTCGTTCTACCGATGTGATTACCTTAACGCCCACGACGATTGGCAGTATACCTGCCCAGGATTTTATCCAGCTTATTCATGATGAACCTTTAGCCGGGGTTCGTTTGTCTCAGCTTATGGCAAAGCGCTTGCGCCAAGTTAATCGCCGTCTCCGCCTGAGAGAGTCGGATAGTACGTCGCGAGTGGCAGACACGCTCCTGTTTTTGGCAGAGGGTCAGGGTAAACTTAAACAGCAAGGTACTGAGATTCCCAACTTACCCCATCGCGAGTTAAGCAGTTTGAGTGGATTGGCGCGGGAGACAGTGACGCGAGTTTTGACGAAGCTGGAAAAAAAAGGCTTGATTAAGCGAGAACACGATATTATGTTTATCCCGGATCTGGCGGCATTAGAACGCATTATTGCTTAGAAGTGTTATTTGTCTTATGTCCTTTGTCATTGGTAAGGTTTGAGGCAGATTTAGCTACGTAAGGGGATCAGGCGATCATGTCGAGGTGAAAGGGGCGTTAAAGTGGAGGTTGATCAAGCGTTGATAAAAGCTGAATGAGCGATTCTTTTGAGGATGCCCAAGTGCCTCGCCCTAATCCCGATCAGAATACTGAATCCTCCTCGAAGGACTCAGAAAATGTCAATGACGAATGGGATTTGGTGGAGGAACTAGAGCCAGAGACGGAACCATCAACCAATGCTAGACCTGAAAGGCTAATCCCTAATCAGGACAGAAATTCGGTGAGTCAACAATCTCAGGCACAACAGCGACAATTCAATACCACTGTCGTTATGGTAGAAACGGCGTTCCTCGCCAGTACAGCGAGTTTGATTTGGCTAATTAATTATTATTTTCCCCTCGGTCCAGTCTTGAAGATGTTTTTCCCGGTGCCAATCGCCTTGGTGTATATGCGTCGGGGAAATCGAGCCTCTTGGATGGCGGCACTGGTTTCAGGGTTATTGCTGTCGGTGCTACAAGGACCAACCCGCAGTATCCTGTTTTTGATTCCCTATGGTTTGATGGGCGTTCAGTTGGGCGCGTTGTGGAAACGTCAAGCGAATTGGTTATTTTCCATTGGAATTGGGACGCTACTGGGAACCTTGGGATTCTTTTTTCGCTTTTGGCTGCTCTCAATTCTTTTGAGTGAGGATCTGTGGGTTTATGTGATGACTCAAATTACCGAATTAGTGGAATGGGGGTTTGTCAAGCTGGGGTTACTCGCTCAACCCAGTTTAATGTTAATTCAGGTGGTGGCAATTGTGGCAATTGTGGTCAATAATGCCATTTATTTATTTGTGGTTCATCTGGTGGCGTTACTCATCTTTGATCGCCTGAAAAATCCCATTCCTCGTCCGCCTCAGTGGGTACAAGTTTTGCTGGATTATTAATTTTTGTAAACACGGCTCAAACCCTTACATAAGAAGAATGACGTAGCTTTCTTCTCAAGGGAGCGAGTATGACGAATGACGATCCCTACCATCAACTTTAATGAAAGTCCGACTACTTAGCTGTCAATATTGCTACAACATGGTTTGTTCCCCTGTTGGTACATTGGTAATTCGCTAAGATAACAGATTAAGTAGGTTACAGGTCACTTGATATGTCTTTATTGTTTATCATTCCCTTGGGGATTTTTCTCGTCACTGCGTATCTTTTTAAACAATTGGCTAATGAAATGGCTTATATTGCCGCTGCCATTGCTTTAGTTAGCTTAGTTGTAACGTTATGTTTAGCACCCTGGCAAATTCAATTATTGCTGCTAATATTAGTCATTTTTAGCAATCATAGACGCAGTTCTTCATCGTCTCAGCCCGTCACCGAGTCGTCATTGCCGGATGAGGATAACGTTAAGCTAGTTTATCGAGGCGTTAACTATGACCTAAGCTCTGCCCAGGTTGATGTCACGGAAGATGAGGTAATTGGGAAATATCGGGGTCAGGCTTTGAGAGTTCACCATTTGGTCAAACCTCCGGCTACGTCAACTCTCTTACCCTTGAAATATCGAGGGGTTAGCGTTAGCGATCACAAATCATTAATACCTGTGGTGAAAGAACAGAAGTTAACTCACCAAAACAGTAACGGGATAGGATAGATTAACTGTGACGCTCCTACACATCCCTAACGGGTAGGTGTAGGCTTCTCAGACACATCGAAGGGTGTGGAGAACTTCCTTAGAGGTAGTATCACTGAAGTGACGAGTCGTTGATAAGGAGAAACTATGCGAATTGCTCATAATATCACAGAAGTAATTGGTCACACTCCCCTAATTCAGCTCAACCGGATTCCTCAAGCCGAGGGATGTGTAGGACGAATTGTGGTGAAACTTGAGGGAATGAACCCAGCCGCGTCCGTGAAAGATCGCATCGGAATGAGTATGATTCAGGCGGCGGAAGAAGCGCGTCAGATTCAGCCAGGGAAAACGGTGTTAGTGGAACCGACATCGGGAAATACAGGTATTGCCCTAGCAATGGTAGCCGCCGCTAAAGGATATCAGCTAATCTTGACCATGCCCGATACGATGAGCATCGAACGGCGATCTATGCTGAAAGCGTATGGAGCCAAACTAGAGCTGACACCCGGAAGCGAGGGGATGAAAGGAGCAATTCGCCGAGCCAACGAAATTACCGAAAGTACTCCTGAAGCCTTTATGCTGCAACAGTTCCAAAACCCAGCCAATCCCAAAATCCATCGGGAGACGACGGCTGAAGAAATTTGGGCAGATACTGAGGGTCAGGTCGATATTCTTATTGCTGGCGTTGGTACTGGTGGTACGATTACTGGTATTGCCGAAGTGCTTAAACAACGTAAACCCGATTTTACCGCGATCGCAGTTGAACCCACCAGTAGTCCAGTTCTCTCTGGCGGACAAGCTGGACCCCATAAGATTCAAGGGATTGGTGCTGGCTTTGTTCCTCAAGTTTTGCGTACAGACCTGATTGATGAAGTGGTTCAAGTCAGTGATGAAGATTCTATCGCTTTTGGTCGCCGTTTGGCACGAGAAGAAGGGTTGTTATCTGGAATCTCCTCCGGCGCCGCTTTATGTGCCGCGATTCAGGTGGCGAAACGTCCAGAAAATGCGGGTAAGTTAATTGTTATGGTACAGCCCAGTTTTGGCGAACGCTATTTGAGTACGCCTTTGTTTCGAGAACTTGATCAACCCGAAACACCTGTTCTAGTTTAATTGTCTTATGTCTTATGTCTTATGTCTTATGGCTTATGTCATTGAGCAAACTGCCTAAAGGACAGATGTGATCCGCATCTATACCCAATTCATTCAAGGCAATCAATGGTTGCAGCAGTATCGGGGACAACCTCCCCTACTCGCTTGTATTTTAGGATTTACGGCAACAGGGTTGATCCCTGGTATTTCTGCGGCTGGGGCAACTCCAGAGGATCGGAAGTATACTGCGATCGCGGATGCTGAATTCTTAGTTAATGGTTTTACTGCCAATCCTCAGTATCCTCTACCTCCCTTGGATGCTGGGGCGTCGCCTGTGCTGATTTCTCGTGCTGTCGTTGAGGCTTGTCACCTTCCGGTTTATCTATTCAATGCGGGTTTACCTCAACCGCCAGCCGTCCCAGCTATAGATTTAGGAGGTTTACCCGCTAACTGTTTAACCACAGGAATTGCCTTGCCCATCAATACTGTAAAACAACTATTTGAGCAAGGCTTAATTTGGGGTCAAAAGCTGGCAACTCTGACCCCAAGCGGATATGTAATGATTGCTGAATGTGTCGTTGGCGGAACCACAACGGCTTTGAGCGTGCTGACAGGGTTGGGTATTGCCGCCATGGGTAAAGTCAATAGCAGCCATCCTCACTGTAATCATCGCCAAAAAGCAGAAATCGTTCGGATTGGACTACAACAGGCAGACTGGGAAGAGAAACTGGCAGAATTCATTGATCCCTTCGAGTTAGTCGCCGCCGTAGGTGATCCCATGCAAATTACAGCCGCCGGAATGGTAATTGGGGCAAGTCAAAGCGTTGGTGTTTTGTTAGCTGGAGGGACGCAAATGCTGGCGGTTTATGCACTAGCACGGGCGTTGGCGCTTCTTCAAGAAGCAAGGGGAGCTGGGGGAGCTAGGGGAGCTGGGGGAGCTGGGGAAGCTGGGGGAGCTGGGGAAGCCAAAATTAGAGCTTATCGCCGTAGTCTTGATTCCTTACCATGGCAACCTAAGCAGGTGGTTGTCGGTACAACTCGCTGGGTGGCAGATGATCCCACGGGTGATACTGTAGGATTAGCACGAGCTATTGGTGGTGTTCCCCTTTTGGCAACCGACTTAAGTTTTGCCCAGTCAAGTTATCCGCAGCTACGGGCTTACGAACAAGGATATGTCAAGGAAGGCGTCGGTGCAGGAGGATGTGCGATCGCATCTCATCTTTACCAAGGATGGAACACGACTCAATTACTGCAAGCCATTGAAGCACTTCTGGCTCAACACCATTAATTCAAGCAGAACCAGGTAGAGCATTGATGTCAACTCAAGTCAAGCTCAAACATCTGGGATCACGTTAGGGACAGCAATACTCCACTCGGA
>CAKZMA010001351.1 GCA_937127375.1 uncultured Coleofasciculus sp.
ATCATACCCGTAGTTAATTTCCCAGAGAACATTATCCTAACGAAGGACAAAGGACGAAGGACAAAGGACAAAGGACTACTTAATTTTGCTACCATAGCGAGAGTCCCCTTGCTGATGGTAAGATGATCAAGAGAATTTCCTTAAGCTTAGGCTTGTTGAGTGGAATCCTATTCACCGGCAATCCCGTTAATGCTGATATACCCCTAACTCCAGTCTCCACTGCATCCTCAACGGTTCCCCAAACCATTTCTCAAGCCTCCACCTCTAGCAATGTCAAGCTGTTACTCGAAGACTTACCTGAGGGGTTCCAGGAACTTCCCCCCGAATTAACCGCCTCACTTGCCTCTCAATTTAGACTGTTAACCCAGCAATTCCAGGACGCCAACCTGAACCCAGAAAATTTATTCGCCTTTGTCAATCCCGAAAGCTTCCAAATTGTTCTGGGATTTACCAGTCCCCTATCTAGCGAACAAGATTGGGTAAACTTTGATACTAATGTACAGCAGTTACAACAACCCGAAATTCAACAGTTACTGGTTAGCCAACTGAAGCAACGATTGCAAGGGATGGGAGAAATCAACGTTCTGGAATATAAACCCCTCCCAGAATTGAATAACTTTGCAGATACCTCAACAGGCTTTACCTTAGGCATCGATATGGAAGGAACCCCTCTACAGTTAGACATGGCAACCTTTCGCCGAGGTGGGATGATTGCGTTCACTGGGGTGATGTATGTAAATGGACAAATGCCATTAATTCAAGTTGGCGATGTTGCCCAAAAGCTTGATAGTCGTATTGTCCAAGTTTCGGCGCAATCCTATCCTGCTCGTTTAGCCAACCATCAGTTTTAAACCCCCAACCGACAACGTAGATATATACCCACCTGGCGTCTATCGACTAGCGGAGGTGAAAACCCCCGTGTTTTAACCGGGGGATGAAACCGAGCGAAGCGTCCAGCCAAGTCGCTTTAGCTACGAGTGTTTATACAAAATCCCCCGGTAGCTATCAATAGCTTACCGGGAGAGACTCAGCATTTTCTGTTTGATTTCTATTTTAGGTTCAAGGACACCGATCAAAAATCCGTAAAATTCAGTAATTTCCTGGCTCTAGTTTCCATAAATCGTCAAAAATACGGGTTGACAACGGGTTATAGCAATGCTACATAAGAATACTTAAATAACTCTTTAACAAATGACAAAGGACAAATGACAAAGGACAAATAACCCTTACCGCTCAAAACTGTAGATTTTTTGCGTGGTTAAATGCTCAAATACGCGGGAGGGACACTGACTCAGTGAGTACATTTGCCGATCAAGCTGAACTTGTAAACTAAGCAGGGGATCGACCCCAGTAGACACTAGAAATTCTAGACGTCCCAGTTGCGACCAAGTGCTGAGTGTATCTAAGATTTTCGCGATCGCGATCGAGTAGGGATGATGGCTATCCTTGTACCAGTCGGGTTCTGCCAGGTTAGCTTGATCAAAGCCCAGGTGAACAATTAAGGACGGTTTCCCAAACAGGGCGATCGCCACCGGACGGGCTTCTTCCTGTAACAATAGGTTATGGCTTGCTGCTAAATGTCGCAGCTTTTCCAGTCGTTCATACCGTTCCGTCACCGGTTGCGGCGCATCTAGCCACTGAATTCCCACCGTAACTAAATAGGTTTGTAGCAACAGATGACCCAGTTTCTGTGCCTTGGTTGCCAAATAGATCGAGTTATAGTCATTGGATTCAATCAGCAGGGGAACGCGATCGACCACCTCAATCCCATATCCCCTTAATCCAGCAATCTTACGCGGATTATTCGTAATCAGGCGAATTTTTTTGACGCCAATATCATTAAGCATCTGCGCTCCCATCCCATAGTTACGCAGATCCGCCGGGAATCCCAAGCGTTCATTCGCTTCCACCGTATCCAGTCCCATATCCTGGAGGGAATAGGCTTTCAGCTTATTCACCAAACCAATCCCGCGTCCCTCTTGGCGCAAATACACCAGTACCCCTTGACCCGCCGCTTCAATCATTTTTAATGCGGCTTCCAGTTGCTGACGACAATCACAGCGCAGGGAACCCAAAGCATCTCCCGTGAGACATTCTGAGTGCATCCGTACCATCACAGGATGGTCTTGAAACCTGTCCGGATCGCCCTTGACAATTGCGACGTGTTCTGTTCTGTCCAAGGTATTGCGATAGCCATAAATTTTAAACGTGCCAAACTCGGTCGGCAATTTAGCCACCGTTTCCCGATAGACAAAGCGATCGTGTTCTAGGCGATAACTAATTAAATCGGCAATGCTAATCAGTTTAAGATTATGCTGTTTAGCATACTGAATCAACTGCGGCAAACGCGCCATCGACCCATCGGGATTTTGGATCTCACAGATCACCCCGGCTGGGTATAAACCTGCCAATCGCGGTAAATCCACCGCCGCCTCCGTATGACCCGCCCGCTTCAGGACACCTCCTTCTCTAGCGCGGATCGGGAAAATATGACCTGGACGACGTAAATCACAGGGTTTAGTGTGGGGATTAATCGCAATTTGGATCGTTCGCGCCCGATCTTCTGCCGAGATCCCGGTTGTCACCCCCAAATGGGATGCCGCATCAATACTAATCGTGAAAGCCGTTTGATTGCTATCGGTATTTTTAGTCACCATTAACGGCAAATCCAGGGCATCGAGGCGTTCTCCCATCAGCGCCAGACAAATCAAGCCCCTTGCTTCCACTGCCATGAAATTAATCATATCCGGTGTGGCAAATTGGGCAGCGCAAATTACGTCCCCTTCGTTCTCCCGGTTTTCATCGTCAACCACAACCAAAGCGCGACCGGCTTTGAGATCGGCTAGGGCTTCATCTATCGAGTTGAATTCAAACAAAACAGTTTCAGGCGATTCCACGTCAAAAGCGCGAGTGCTAGATCCTCTAGAGTTATAGAGTAAGTTACTTTTCGATTGTATCCCGTTTATCTAGGTAGAGAATTCACAGAGGAACGAATTTTTCGTGACCGAACCTGCCATAGTTCATCTTTCGTAGACCCGCCCCTACAAATGTCATCACTCTGCATGGCTCCCCCAGCTCCCTCTGCTCCCCCAGCTTCCCAGACGTAGCATGCTACGTCTCTACATGCTGCTCCCCCTAATCCCCCCTCTCTCTCATCTGCGACTGCTTTAATGCGGCTTTCGCTTGCTGCCAAAGCTGCTCTAATTCATCCAGGCTATACTCAGACAACGAGCGAGTCGCGATCGCTTCCATACCCGACAGACGCTGGATAAACCGTTGGTTGGTGTCTTGCAGCGCTGTGGCTGGGTCAAGGTCATACCAACGAGCGACATTAATTAGTGTAAACAATAAGTCCCCCAGTTCTGCCTGCTGCTCCTCTTTCCCTTCCTGATCAATTGCCTGATGGAATTCCGCTAATTCTTCGGCGAATTTTGCCCAAACCCCATCCACATCATTCCATTCAAACCCGGCGGCGGCGGCTTTTTGAGACATTTTCATCCCTGCCATTAAGGGGGGGAGTTTCCGGGCGTATCCCTGGAGTTTGCGACTCAACCGTTGTGCCTCGGCTGGGGTTTCTCCTTTTTCGGCGGCTTTGATTTGCTCCCAATTGTAATGGACTTCTGCGGCGTCTTGCACATTGACATCATCGAAGACGTGGGGATGACGACGGATCAGTTTTTCGGTAATGCCATCCGCCACTTCTTTTAGAGTAAAGTCACCGACTTCGGCAGCTATTTGGGCTTGTAAGACGACCTGAAGCAGTAAATCGCCCAATTCTTCGGCAATGGCTTGAGGATTGCCACGGCGAATCGCATCCACCACTTCATAAGCTTCTTCTATCACATAAGGCGTTAACGTCTCCGGCGTTTGGGCAAGATCCCAAGGACAACCCCCATCGGGCGATCGCAACTGGGCAACCACATCGATAAGCTGTTGTAGGGCA
>CAKZMA010001352.1 GCA_937127375.1 uncultured Coleofasciculus sp.
AAGGGGGACTTTGATCTACTGTACTTTATTACAGCGCAAAGCGCTGTATCTGAACTCTCAACTCTAATGGGATGGTATCTGCTGGGGAAATGCTATAGACTGGCTCTCTATTTGAATCTCAGTTGCAGCCACACCCGTTCGCTGGTTCAGTTCCTCCACCACGAAGTTAGGCACTCCACCTTGAGCCAGACAACAATCCCGCACCGCCAGCAAGAAGCCTTGAATCGCAGCGGGTGTTCCTTCCACATAGTCGGCTTTGTTTAAGAAATTACGCCATTTTTGCTCATCGCTACCGTAAATATCAACTAAGTGCAAACCCGCTAAATATTCGGCGATGGGATCAACCGCAAAACGGATTTGGTCTTGAGCCGGACCAATAATTTGAATTAAACCTAGACGTTCTTTAAGATAATTGAGGTGTATTTCGGGTTCATCACCTCCTAGGGCATTGAGGGTATCTTGGCGTTTGGCTGGTGTGGGTCGATATTTGAGTCTTAGACATTCCCAAGCGATGATTTTGGCATCTTTCTGTACTGTGCAGTTATCCAATGTATCGTTCACAACGTTTTGGTTGAGTTCATTCAAGTATGAAAGCATTAATTCAGGAATATTGTCGGGTAAATCCTGTTTACCTGTGCCTTCTTTAGCCGCAATCATCTGTTCGGCAAACAGCCTTGCCAGCAGCACTGTAATATTACGCTGTCCCACCATCAGAGAAAGTTGCCGACAGGCATCAAAGTATTCCGCATCGTCAAATAAATCCCGTTTACCCTGTTGAGTGAGGTAAGCTTCCATAAACGAGGAAAGGCGATTACCAGCAACTCGCATCGGTTGAATTTTTGTCTTGGTCACGCCACCCAGTTTTTCTGCAAATCGGGAGGTGACAATTAAACTGTTAATTGGGAAATCAGGCTGAGCCGGACAGATTGCACGGCGGGTGTCTTCGTTCATTTCTGAAAGATGATCCACAATCACCAAAATCCGCCGACGTCGCAGCAGACGTTCCAGGAGTTTATCGGGTATTTTTTCTTCGATGTCGATTAGGTCTTGCAACTGCCCATTAATGGTGTCTAAAAGTAGGGATTGCGGTGATTTATCGGCGGCTTCAACATTGAGATCCTGTTCAATGAGTACAGGTAACATCTGGTGTTTACACAGACGTTCGGTTTCATCCTCTGACATTGCCCAGCGAGCAATTTGACAGGCGAGGCTGGTTTTTCCGGCTCCTCCTTCTCCCCAGATGAGTAAGCAGTCTCGTTGTTTTTTAAAGGTGGGGCGTAATTCTTTACCGGTGAGATTGGGGAGGGTTGTACCATTGAGAGTAACGGGCATGGGAATATAGACTTGGCGGTTTTTGACGGTTTCTTTGTCCTGAAATTCGGCTTGAGCGGATTGGATATGTGCTTTGACCCAGGCATCTAGTACTCTGGGGTGATAGTGAAAAAACTGGATCATGAGAGCCGTGCGAAGCGATATCTTAAAACCGCCCAGGTTTGGGGGCAATTCGATAACATCGGTGTATTTCAGGATTTGGTTGAGTTTCAACAACCACAAGGGGCGCAGCCAGAGGAGGATTGACCAAAGAGATGGAACACAGATCAGGTAGACTATTACTCCCATTGCCCAGGGATTCTGGCGAATCAAATTGGAAACGTGAGCGTTTTGTTGGTCTTTCAGGTCTGCGATCGCCCGACGTACAGCGCTAGTCTCTTCCTCTGAGAACTCCGTTTGATTGGCTTCCAGAATCTTTAGGGCTTTCTCCAATTCAGATCTTGTAGACGCTAATTCTTTCGGAGATAGTGTGTTTACGTTGTCCTGAAGGCTATCAGCCATAAGCTTCAGAGCTGAAGCTGCATTGCTACGAATATCCTTATCTGGGTCTTCGAGCGCTGCTGTTAAGTCTGGTATCGTCTCTTTGGCTTCAGCACCAATATCGCCCAGAGCATAAACGGCAGAGCTACGCATCTGCACATCCTCATCGTTGTCTTTGAGAATTGCTCTTAAGTCTGGAATCGTCTCTTTAGCATCAGCACCAATTTTTCCTAAAGCACTAACCGCATTTGATCGCACATCTGTATCGGAGTCTTTGAGTGCTGCTTGCAAGTCAGGAACAGCGTCTTTGGCATCAGCACCGATACCTCCTAGACCATAAGCGGCGGCGCCGCGCACATACTTCTCTGGGTCTTTGAGAGCCGCTTGCAAATCGGGGACAGCCTCTTTTGCCTCAGCACCGATATTTCCCAAAGCTAAAGCCGCATACCCGCGTACATATTTATCTGCATCTTTGAGAGCCACTTTCAAGTCGGGGACAGCTTCTTTAGCCTCAACACCAATGTTACGCAAAGCTAAAGACGCACTTCTACGAACCTGTACTTCTTTGTCTTCTTTGAGCGCTACTCTCAATTGGGGAACCGCTTCCTTAGCACCGATGACTCCCAGCGCATCAGCCGCCCAGCTCCGCACCTGTGCTTCTTTGTCGTCTTTGAGCGTTGCGACTAAACTAGGAACTGCTGCTTTGGCATCACGACCAATGGTTTCTAAAGCATAAGCCGCATAACTACGCACGTCTTTGTCGGAGTCTTGAAGTGCTGCCCTCAAATCAGGAACTGCCGCTTTCGCGTCGGAACCAATAAGCCTGAGAGCATTAGCCGCACTTCTACGCACATCTTTGTCGGAGTCTTGAAGTGCCGCCCTCAAATCAGGAACCGCCTCTTTCGCATCAACACCAATGCCCCCTAGCCCATAAGCGGCACTGCTGCGTACTCGTGCATCTGTATCTTGGAGTGCCTGGATCAAATCGGGAACCGCGTCTTTGGCATCATGACCGATATTGCCCAGTGCTGAAGCGGCACTGCTGCGTACTCGTGCATCTGTATCTTGGAGGGTTTCTATCAAATCGGGAATAGCATCTTGAGCGTCATGACCGATACTCCCCAGCGCATCAGCGGCACTGCTGCGAACTCGTGGCTCTGGGTCTTTAAGCACTACGATTAAGTCAGGAATAGCATCTTGAGCCTGAGAACCGATATTCCCTAACCCATTCGCGGCACTCCAACGGACTTGCTCTTTGTCTGATTTTAACCCTTCGAGTAGATCCGGGATAGCTGCTTTTCCAATTCTTCCCAGGGCATTAACGGCACCTTGACGAACTTGCAAATTCTCTGACTGTAAGGCTTCAATGAGTTGGGGGATAGCGGGTGAACCCAGTTTTCTTAACGCATCAACAGCGTCTTCAACCAGAAATTCATCCGCTTTTTTTAAGTTTTCAATTTCTAATGCAATTTCCGCCTTTGTTGGTTCTTGCGCCCAAGTATTACGGGTTACTCCGAATAGGGGAATAAGACAGAGAATAGTCGTTGCGATCGCGAATTGGGTTGTCCAGGCTTTTTTGCCAGTGAAACACCATCCTTGGTTCCACTGAAGCCTTGCTGGTAATGATATCTGATTTTGTGGGGGGCTGTCATGATTACTAGGGGTGTCGCTGACAACCAAGCGATCGCGAGATTTGGCTAGGGAGGGATTGGGTGTAATCCCTGAAGCATGAAGTCGTTTTGAGTTTTCCATGGTAGAGCAATGAATTAAGGGTAAACTATTGAACGTCTAAAACCTAATCAGAAGTAAGTTGATAGGGTTTGCCATGGGATTGATGCGCTTTTCTCCAGGCTTGGGGTGGTATGCCGTTAAGCTGGCGAAACTGTCGAATAAAATAGCTAGTATCGAAATAGCCCACAGTTTCTGCGATCGCTTGCACGGATTGACTGGTGACGAGGAGTAAGCGACGGGCTTCTGCCATGCGCCGCTGAATAATCCAGCGACATACCGACTGTCCCGTCTGGCGTCGCACTAAGTCGGTTAAGTAAGCGGGGGAGTAACCCACGGCTTGGGCGACATCGCGCAGGCTTATTTGTTGGTGATAATTGGCTTCGATAAAGTTAAAGCATTCACTGAGTTGGGGAATGGAGGGAAAGACAACTGAATGGTTGGTTGATGAAGGGGTGTGTGCCGTAAATTCTCTAACAATAGTTCGGGTTTGGGTGTCATTTTCAATGATTAGAATGGTTTTCATTAGAAACCTGATCCTGTTCTTTAATTTGAAGTCTAGGACGATTTAAATTGGCAATGGGTAGCAGCTATAGCAACCGCCATAGCGGTTAGGACACATCCGGATCGTAGAGACGTTCCGCCGGAACGTCTGGAACAACAGTTCGCTTGTCCTAATCGATGTATCTACTGCTATATCATCGAGATCATGCGCGACTTTGAACCCCTTGTTTTGGCTTGGGGTTGAAGGGTAAAGGCGTAGATTTCAAGCCCCAGACAGGGCTGATATAAGAGATACCGCGATACTTGAGTTGTCGAAATCCTGCCACGGAAAGGGCGTTTTGCAGGATAGGTTTGTGCCAAGGCTTCCCTCGATAGTTGCCAATTGTTGCGGATTCAGTGCTGGGAATTGCAGTGGGATTTTTCTGGTAAGGAACGCCACGATAACAGAGTTGCATTGGCTTAGTTTCTCCTGGGAATGGCTAAAAATTTGCTCTTTAATTAATACGATACGGAAAGAAACGAAGCGATGCATTCACTGTTTCTGCCAAGTTGATGGT
>CAKZMA010001353.1 GCA_937127375.1 uncultured Coleofasciculus sp.
AGCCAGAATTGTTAAAAATGCAAACTTTTAGTATAGAGGAGTTGCTCGCGATCGCGGGTTACAAAACCTTAGTCCCGGCAAACCTGGAAAAAGCCTCAAACTTAGCTGTTGCCAACCTCTACTGGTATTTCCAAGTCAGAGATGAATCCGAAGAAGAGACAGAACAAAATGTCAAAAATACGTGACATTTGTCATTCGTCATTAACCCTTGATTTGCTACATTTATTCTGAAGCATTCGCTAACTCAAATAGACGTTTTAACCATTCAACAAACTTGTTCGCGATTTCAGCATTACAACTCAGTACCTGTGCGGTAATGGCTTGTCCCATTGGCATTCCCGGTGTTTCTTGCCAAGATAACCACGTATGAATTAAGGCTTTGGGATGATGAATTGGCGTGTAACGATTCAATTTCAACTGTTCAATCTCTTGCAAAATCGTCTCGGCTTTTGCACGCAAACTATCATCAGAGGGAATTAAATAGGCAACAAAATTTTCCAACATTCCAGGAAGTTGATTATCAGGCATTAACCAAACGCCTATTTTGGGTTTGTCAGGTTGTGTATACACCCAGCCATCTGGAGGAGGTACTGTCGGAATCGTCTGATATCCACTCTCCATGAGTCGATTTCGTACAGCTTGCCATCGTGCCCGTAAATCTTGATCCGCATCAACGACAATTCCTAATGTTTGTAATTTGGGTTCATCAATTCTAGCTGGTAATCCCGCTAAAAGTGCTTCTATCCCCTCTGTCCCTTTTTCTTCCGCTACTTCTACAGAAAATGTTTCTGGCAACTGATATTGATTACACAAAGCCCAGATTACATGGCGATCATTTTTTCCTTCAACCAATAGCTGATGAGGTTTTGGTTTTTTTGGCATCAGCGCACCTCAATACTTTGACGCACAGCAACACCCAATTTTTCAGAATCATATTCAACTGGACGTATATCTTCACCCTTACGACTCAATCGAAACAATTTGCCCACTGATGGATCATCTAATTCATCCAACGCTTCTTGAAACGCACAAATGCAGTCCCAACTATGAGTTGTCGCAAAAACTTGTATGTTTAATTCATGAGCGACTTTTAGTATAAATCTCCACATATCAGTTTGAGCTTCATAATATAGACCCGTTTCAATTTCGTCTATCAGCAATACACCATTTTCAACTGTCACGGCTGCCATTGCTAAGTTTAAAATGCGTCGCATTCCTTCCCCCATGCTACTGAGAGGAATTGGATATTCTTCTTGACTACGCTTACACAAAATGCCACTGTTGAAGTTTGGCTTGTTTGTAAAACTAATTCGTTCTATATTTTTATCTAATATTTTCAAGGCGTTTATTACCTGATCTTCTTTTGGTGTGAGCGTAATATCATTCCACATATCAGATATATTCTGATTGTTTAAATTATTAGTTGGGATAAACAAATTTTTATTTATGAATTTGTCTTCTAGCTTCGATGAACCAGAATATTGATTGGAAAATCTAGAAAATGCCAGCAATCTATACTCGATTAAATCATCCGAATATACAGGAACATTATATGTTACTTCTTTTGAGTTTAATCGAACAAGCAATTCAAAGGGAGTTATAAGTTTACCGGTCTCTGCTTTTTTTGTAATGATTTCAACTTGTAAGTTATTATCTTGGGTTGAACTAAAACGGATTGTTGAATTTAAGCTCGGTGCATGACCGTAAAATAGATGGCTAATTTGATAGTAAGATGAAGGATGTGGGGGTTCACCGGGTCGGCTAAAAATGGAGCGCTCAATCAGTTCACCTCGGTTATAGAGTAAATATCCTAAACACTGAGGATTACCTTGATTAACGAATAGATACACAGCTTCCAGTAATGTGGTTTTTCCACAATTATTCATACCCACGAGTAAATTGACTCGCGCTAACCCATCGATATGAAAGTTCTTGAAGCAGCGATAGTTTTGTATAGTGAGATCACGTAACATAAACTTTTAGCTAAAGGAGCAGTGATTATTTCTTATCTTAGAGGCTAATCGTCACTGTGGTCATAGCTGGGTGATGATGAGCGATCGCACGTTAATCTGTCATTGTCTCGTTCTCCTGAGTTGAGCCAGATTCAGTCGTCAAAAGTGACGCCACCAATATTGTTCTAGCTGGTAGGCTTGGCGCAGGTGTTGTAAGGCGGCTGTTGAGAGTAATCCTTTCACCAGAGCAACAAATTGTCCCCAGGCTAGCAATTGTGACTCACTCGTCGCTCGGTTGAACTGATATCTATAGAATATTGTCCAAAACTCAGGGGCAATTTGAGATTTCCAGCGCTTGCGCCAACGCACCATATCTTGAGGGGTAGGAGGTTCGGCTTCTAGGATGGGTGGAAAGTCGGCATAGCTGACAAATCGGCTCAACCCTTTACCATGAACATAAACGATATGCTGCCAGCATTCAATGCGATAAATCTCGTCAGGAGAGCGGTTAAACAGCAAGGCGACTGTCTCGACGGTGACAAATCGTGCCAAGGGGTGAGGGGTGGAGGATTTGTAATTGAGTTTTGAGGCTTCAAAAGTGGGCGTTTTTGTGGTATGTGTTGATAACATAGTAATTGATTCCCATGCAATGGTAAGTCATTCCCTTGTAGTGGGGTGGAAAGGGCGATCGCTCTTAAGTTTGCGAGACTGGGAGAGCGATCGCTTTTTCCGATTCTCTCATTAAACGATGCAACTGCATCACTTGTCAAGGATGGGGTTAGTTAGGCTAAAGATTCGAGAACTTGCACAAGAGAAGGGATGGACGTTGAAGGAAGTGTCCGATCGTTCCGGAGTCATTTACAGTACGGTGAGAAGTTATGCCCGTCGTCCTGGAATGTCAATGGTCGATTATACTGCCCTCTATAAGTTGGCTCGAACCTTTGATGTGATGATTGAGGACTTGGTTGAGATTTTGGAGGAGTAGTGGCTCAACTTTCCCCAAGCTAGCAATCGTGATTCAGTTGTAGATCCGTTGACAAGGATGGGCGTTTTTGGGATAAGTGTTGATAACATAAAAGATATTTCCCATTCAATTGGGACATTGGCGCGATCGCTCTTAGGTTTGCTAGACTCGGGGAGCGATCGCTTT
>CAKZMA010001354.1 GCA_937127375.1 uncultured Coleofasciculus sp.
CCGAAGCGGATATGGCTTTGTATCAAGCGAAAGCCTCTGGGCGTAATCGATATGTAGCAAAAGTTTGAATGGTCATAAGGATGAAATTAGTTTCTTTGCCCGAAGCACCACCAACCATTTTGGTGGTTGATGATGACCAGTTTATACGAGAACTTTTACGCCGAGTTATGGAAAAAGAAGGCTATAAAGTTGTCGAAGCCACGAACGGTGAACAGGGGTTGGACGTCTATAAACGCCACAAACCCCATCTGGTCATACTAGACGCCCTGATGCCAGTCATGGATGGTTTTACCTGTTGTAAACACTTACACAAATTGTCAGACGAAGCATCACCAGATAGCGAAAATTTAGAGGAAAATTTAGAGGAAAATTTGCAGGCTCAGGGGTTACAGGGAGTATCCAAAACACCTGTGTTAATGATTACTAATCTTGATGATCCAGCATCCGTTGACCGTGCCTTGGCCGTGGGCGCTACCGACTATATCACTAAACCGATTCACTTAGCTGTTTTACGTCAACGAGTACGGCGTTTAATCCAACAATTTCAACTTTATCAACAATTTGAACAAGCCAATCGAGAGTGTTTAAGGTTAGCCACGTTGGATGGACTAACGGGTGTAGCTAATCGCCGTCGGTTTGATGAATATCTTGACGATGAGTGGCGGCGGATGATTCGGGAAGAGTCACCCTTGTCTCTGATTCTGTGCAATATCGACTTTTTCAAAAAATATAATGATACTTACGGTCATCAAGCGGGTGAGAATTGTTTGCAACAGGTGGCAGATGCATTACGATTTTGTGTTAAACGTTCGGTGGGTTTAGTCGCTCGCTACGGTGGGGAAGAGTTTGCAATTGTTTTACCTAATACCACCACAATTGGTGCGTCGCTAGTCGCTGAAGAATTACGCAGTTTGGTTCACGGTTTAAAAATTACCCATGCGGCTTCTGCTGTCAGTGAATATGTCACCCTGAGTTTGGGCGTGGCGAGTCTGTATCCTGAGCCTGATACTCCACCAGCTAAGTTAGTTGCCGAAGCGGATATGGCTTTGTATCAAGCGAAAGCCTCTGGGCGTAATCGATATGTGGCGAAAGTTTGAATCGTTATTTGTCATTGGTCATTGGTCATTTGTTGAAGATGTTTTGTACTCTAATCGGGGCGGGTTTAGTAATATTAGGGTGACAATCAAATGTTAATGGTAAAACCCGCCCCTACAACTGTCATAATTCTTCCCCATCTTCCTCCACTCCCCCTCACCACAACACTTACTTATTCAGCAGCCCCTAAAGGGTGGCAAAATGTTGCTAAGATGTCGTAGTATTGCCGATAGTCTGTATATATGTCAATCCCCAAAACAGATAATCGCGAAGAACCATTATGACGACTACGGTCAACCCAACACCCCGATTAGCCTCGCGCTTGGTTAATGGAATCCTTGCCATTAAACCTTTAGCCAATTTAGCCAAGCAGCAAGCTCGTAAGATGATTGTGAAGCGAGCGGAAAAAATTGGCGTACCTTGGACGAAACAGGTCAATGAGTTACGTTCTCTGGACTGGGATAGTTATCTGAATCAAGTCCAAAACCCCCAGTTAACCTACCCGGATTATTATTTGCGCCCCTTCCATGCCTATAACCAGGGAAATCTCCAGTGGGATGCTGCGTTTGAACAGGAAGTTGCCGCTTATGCTGTTCATGCCAATATTTATCCTGAAGATAAACTTCAAGGAGACGCTAAACTGCGGCAGAGTTACCATGAGTTGGTGCAAAAGCAGGTTACAACTGAGCCGCAAGATATTGTGGATCTGGGGTGTGGTGTGGGGATGAGTACCTTTGCCCTACAACAGATTTATCCCCAGGCAAACATGACGGGTGTAGACTTATCGCCTTACTTTCTAGCTGTTGCCGAATATAAGTCCAAACAGCATCATACAGAAATTAACTGGAAACACGCGGCGGCTGAAGCGACAGGTTTACCGGATGCTTCCTATGATTTAGTCTCTATCTTCTTGGTATTCCACGAATTACCCCAAACGGCGGCAAAGGCAATCCTACGGGAGGCACGGCGGTTATTACGTCCGGGTGGCTATCTTACCCTGATGGATATGAATCCTCAGTCTCAGGTGTATGCGACAATGCCAGCTTACGTTTTTACTTTATTCAAAAGCACTGAGCCTTACTTTGACGAGTATTTTACCTTGGATATCCAGCAAGCGATCGCGAAAGCAGGATTCCAGCCACCGATGATCATGCCGAATAGTCCCCGCCATCGGACAATCATTACCCAAGTCGAGACGTAGCGTGCTACGTCTGAAACACCTACTCGTAGCAAAACTTAACATAAACCAATACTCGACATTCTTTCGAGGAGATCCCAGTCTCTGATAGACTTTTAGACTGGGGACAGTAAATAACACCAGGGAAAAACTAAGCAGTTGAGAGGAAAAGCTTCGTGCTAGAAACTACGCTAGGACTAGAAATTATTGAAGTTGTCGAACAGGCAGCACTTGCCTCTGCCAAATTGATGGGCAAAGGTGATAAAAACGAGGCAGACCATGTGGCAGTTGAAGCCATGCGGGAGCGGATGAACAAAATTCACATGCGGGGTCGCATCGTGATTGGAGAAGGGGAGCGAGATGACGCCCCCATGCTCTATATCGGTGAACAAGTGGGCATCTGTACCAGCGAGGAGGCAAAGAACTACTGTAACCCCGATGAACTGATTGAAGTCGATATTGCCGTTGACCCTTGTGAAGGGACGAACTTGGTGGCTTATGGGCAACCCGGTTCAATGGCGGTGCTAGCCATTTCTGAGAAGGGAGGGTTGTTTGCTGCACCTGACTTTTATATGAAAAAGCTAGCTGCGCCTCCTGCGGCTAAGAATCATGTCGATATCAGTAAATCGGCAACAGAGAACCTGCAAATTCTCTCCGAGTGTCTGGATCGCGCCATGGAGGAACTTGTGGTCGTCGTCATGAAGCGCGATCGCCACAAAGGACTAATTGATGAAATCCGCTCTGCTGGTGCGAGAGTTCGGCTAATTAGTGACGGAGATGTCTCTGCGGCTCTCTCTTGTGCCTTTTCAGGGACAAATATCCATGCTCTGATGGGTATTGGTGCTGCACCCGAAGGCGTTATCTCTGCTGCGGCGATGCGCTGTTTGGGAGGACATTTCCAAGGTCAGCTAATTTATGACCCAGCAACTGTGCAGACGGGTTTGATTGGTGAAAGCAAAGAGGGGAACCTAGAGCGGCTCCAAGAAATGGGCATTAATGATCCCGATAAGGTCTACAATACTCATGAGCTAGCCTCAGGTGACACCGTGCTATTTGCCGCTTGTGGGATTACGCCGGGTACCTTGATGGAAGGGGTACGACTCTTCCACGGGGGGGCACGGACTCAAAGTCTGGTTATTTCCACCCAGTCCAAGACGGCTCGATTTGTGGATACTGTCCATCTGTTTGATCAGCCGAAGACCTTGCAACTGCGATAGATACTGTAAATTTATCCATTTTCGCAGGATTTCTCCCACTTGAATTCCAGTCATCGAGATGGAGATAAAAGCGTTCAAGCCAGAGTATAAGCAATGATAATGCTACTTACTCTGGCTTAACGTTGATTGTTTATTTCTCCCCCGTTAAAAATTCCATCTCTGAATCGGTGAACTTATACTGAATTGTTCATCGTATTCAGACAAATTTCTCAATTTTCTCTATCCTTATAAAACAAGACTGATAGTTGACCCAACCCAACGACAGAGATTTGGAGAACACAATGAATATTGCCGTCGTAGGTTTAAGCCACAAAACAGCGCCAGTTGAAGTCCGGGAAAAACTAAGTATTCCCGAAGCCCAAATAGAAGGTGCGGTGCAACAACTCTGTAGCTACCCCCATGTTGAAGAAGTGGCGATCCTTAGTACCTGCAATCGCCTAGAAATTTATATTGTGGCAGCAGAAACGGAAAAGGGTGTGCGTGAAGTCAGTCAATTCCTTTCGGATAACTCTCTTGTCCCCTTGCATCAATTACGCCCCCATTTGTTTATTTTGTTACATCAGGATGCGGTTATGCATCTGATGCGCGTCGCAGCGGGATTGGATAGTTTAGTTTTAGGCGAAGGACAAATCTTATCTCAAGTGAAGCATACCCACAAAATCGGTCAGCAATACAAGGGAATTGGACGCCTGTTGAATCGACTGTTTAAACAAGCGATTACCGCCGGAAAGCGAGTCCGCACGGAAACCAGCATTGGTACGGGGGCGGTTTCGATTAGTTCGGCGGCGGTGGAACTCGCCCAGATGGAAGTGCAAAACTTGGCGGCTTACCGAGTGGCAATTATCGGGGCGGGGAAAATGTCGCGTTTGCTGGTGCAACACCTGCTTTCCAAAGGGGCTGAGTCAATCGCCATTATCAATCGCTCAACTCGTCGGGCTGAGGAGTTGGCAAAGCAGTTTGAGAATGCTCAGATAACGGTACATCCCCTATCTGAGATGATGGAGGTGATTCCAGAGTCGGATATGGTGTTTACCAGTACCAGTGCGACAGAACCGATTTTGGATCGGGCTAAACTGGAAGACCATCTTGATCCCAATCGCTCCTTAATGCTATTTGATATTTCCGTACCGCGTAATGTGGATGCTGATGTCAATGAACTTGAACAGGTTCAAGCCTTTAATGTGGACGACTTAAAAGCAGTAGTGGCGCAAAATACCGAAAGCCGCCGTCAGATGGCGATGGAAGCGGAAAACTTACTGGAACAAGAGGTAGAAGCGTTTGAGGTTTGGTGGCGATCGCTAGAAACCGTGAGTACTATTAGTAGTCTCCGGGAGAAAGTGGAAGGGATTCGGGAGCAGGAATTAGAAAAAGCCCTATCTCGCTTAGGTTCAGAGTTTGCCGATAAACATCAAGAAATCATCGAAGCGCTGACACGGGGAATTGTCAATAAAATCCTCCATGATCCGATGGTGCAGTTAAGGGCTCAGCAGGATATTGAAGCCAGACGCCAAGCCATGCAGACGCTGCAAACGCTGTTTAATTTAGAGATTGAAGAACAGTTTGGTTAAGCGTTGGAGATGAAGAGAGTAGGAGGGTGATGCTGAGTGAATATCCTCCCTCTCTTTTTTTTTGAAATAGTCAGGAGTTACGCATTGACAAAAAATCGGATTTGTGTTGTTATAGCGCTACGCGAAGCGGGAATAGGCAATAGGCAATAGGCTTTCTTTGAAGAAAAAAGCTTACCTTACAAGGGATTGAGCGATTTTGAATTTTTCTTTTATGTCCTAACGTGTCTGCGTAGTGCTATACCTCACTCTTCACAGGTAACGCGATCGCTCTTGCTCCAAATAATTGCCTGATCACGACTCACGTCACCACTAGCCACCCAGGTGCTGTACTCTGGGCTAATCCTGATTTCGATAATAGGTTAGCCGTGATCAATCCGCTACTGGTT
>CAKZMA010001355.1 GCA_937127375.1 uncultured Coleofasciculus sp.
GTTTTGATAGGTTAGTCCCTAAACCCGCCCCTACAGATTGGGTTTACGATAACGCGATCGCATGTTTTCATCTGTTACATGTCAATTCTCACCATCGGCTGTGGGAAGGCAGTTATAGTTCCCCTTCTCCCTCGATGGGAGAAGGGGTTAGGGGATGAGGGTGAAATGGTTCGATGCGTGTGAGTACATAGCCTAAAAGCTTACTATCATTGGTGTTTACCTTAAGATATAACCCGATTGAGCCAGGGCTGGGGGAGGGCGGGTTTTGTACGAAAGTTATCGGTTATGTTTTGATATGTTAGTTCCTAAACCCGCCCCTACAGATGGCGTTTACGGGAAGCTATACCAACACCCGCCAGTGCGATTAAACCCATAATAGACGCAGGTTCAGGGACAGACTGAGAGGGATTGATTTGATCTCCTGTGACTAAAATATTATCAAACGACAATAACTCTGTGGATGCCGTCGTGTTAAGCTGCACTTTCACTTGTAATGTACTACCATCACCGATCGCTTGATTCACCGTTTGATTCGTGAAAAGTCCAGACTGGGTAATTAAGTCAGCCGCCAGAAACTCAACATCATCCAGTAAATAGGACACGATAAAGTAATCTTTTTGACCAATCGGGCTGTTGTCCTCATGTTCAAAACTGACATCACTGGCGAAAGTATCCAAGGATAACGCCAGGTTCGTAAATCCAGAAATATCGAGTTTTGGACTCAGCCACGCTGGAAATAAGGGATCAGGATTGCCCCCAGAGGTGCATCTTACATTCGGACAACCCGCGTTTGTATCACGAGCGGTGAAAGCTTCAGCCTCGACTCTGAAGTAATCGTTGGAGTCAAAGAGAGCCGCATCATTCAACTCCATCGACCAATCCACGCCAGCTACGTCTGTAGCCGCTCCGCCTGTTGCTCCTTTTCCGTTTTGACCAGAGAAGTCTTCCGCATACAAGGTAAGGGCTTGTGCATTCTCAGAAACAAAGATTAAACCTAAGACTACACTTAAACTTGCCAATAAGGTTTTTTTCATAGCTTTTTAAGCATACTGATAACTGTATACTGATAAGTGTACTGTTATCTAGCGTAGAGTGATTACGTTTGGCAAAGCAAGGGGATTAACTTAACTTCATCAGTTTTTCATATAACCTCAACTAAACTATAAGGAAAGTATTACTTTAAATTATGCCCCAAATGTCCGGATTTAGTTCGTTTGGCGATAATATCTAGCATCGTTTCCAGGATTTCCTATTTTATTTAGGGAGTTTGTAAGTTTACACAAACTTAATGAAATGTCGGCTGGGTACAGTGTCTCGATTGCCTCCTCAAAAAGATGCCATTCCCAGCATCGTCATAAACGCCCAATAGGAAATCCATCCACTGACTAAAACCATCACCGGAACCAATAACGCGGCTGTCTTTTCTGAGAAATTGGCGATTTGCGTGCAACCACTATACAGCGTCAGAATCGTGTAGCAGCTAGTGAATACGGTGATCATTACCATGAGTTGACTCGGCAAATTGGACGAAATACCATTAGCGATCGCTAAAATAGTTAATGGCATCAATGTCGCGCCAGCCAGGAAACTATCCCCCGCCAAACTACCCGGATAACGCCGAATCAATCGCGCGATCGCACTCATCGCGACTAGAATGATAAACGGCATCATACCCACCCCAATTAACGGAACCAGGGAAACAGAAACCACATCCCGCCACCCTGCATAAATACCCCAGACAAAACAAGCATCAAAAATCGCCGCCAATAGGAATCCTACCACCATGGCGCGTTGAGCATCGAGACGGGCAAAACTGGGTAATAGCCCCCCCATGGGATTGAGTAAAAAAGACTTGATTGTAAATAGCGTGTCCCCTAGTAACCCTTTGAGATAACGGATAGGATTTCGTTTCCGGGAAACTCCCCCTTTTCCGGGTGTCTGTTGCAGAGTTCGCAACGTTTCCTGAACTAACCGATAGCCTGTTTTATCTCCTTGTTCACGTAACAATTGTGCCGCTTGGTGAAAATCCGCGATCGCGCTTTCAAATTCCTTCAAATCTTTATGGGCTAAACCTCGCTGATAATAAGCCTGAGCGTGAGTAGAATCATACGCGATCGCTTGAGTATAGGCATCAATCGCCGCCTGACTATATCCCAGTCGATAACGCGCTCTCCCTTGGTAATAATAAGCTGGGGCAAACTGAGAATTAATCCTTAATGCCTGATTACAATCTTGTAGTGTTTTCCTCGCATTTCCTAGTTTATAATGCGCGGCACCCCGTTCCACATAAGCGTCTACAAACTGAGGATTTAGGAAAATCGCTTGATTACAATCCTTAACCACCCCCTGATACTTTTTAGCCAACGCCTTACTAACTGCACGCACATAGAAATCTTGAGCCGTCATTGACTCAGTTTTAGGCGGATTAGACTGAGGTTGAACCTCTTGGTCATACTGACGCCGCTTTTCCTCATCCGACAGCACCTGATACGCCTCACAAATCACCTTAAATCGCTCCGTGGCGTCTGGATTATCAGGATGCAAATCTGGATGGTATTGACGCACAAGGCGACGATAAGCCTGTTTGATCTCCTGTTGGGTTGCGCCAGGAGAAATCTCCAGAATTTGATAGTAATTATGAGAATCCTGCATCTGATTTTGTAGAGACGTACCATGGCACGTCTGTCATAAAATGGCGTATTTAATCGATAACTTTACTACTGATATCGTTTCCGGTTATTTATCCAATTCTATAAAATATTCATTCAAATCCGCTAACTTCCTCTGCGCCCTCTGCGTAAACCTCTGCGCCCCTCTGCGTTAAAACAACATAATTCCGTAACCAATTTGACTGAAGAAAAGGGCGCAAGCCTTGCGCCCCTACCTTTGGGTTTAACTAACCACTCCCGAATGACCCTTAATTTCACCAATCGGTTCAAAGCGCCCCTCTAAATACTTACTCAGAAACTCTTCCGCGATCGCGAAAAAGTGCAGCCGATTCTCTGGACGAGCAAATCCATGTCCTTCGTCCGTATAAAGGGCGTATTCAATTGGTTTATCTGCCTTTCGCATCGCCTCAACAATTTGTTCACTTTCGGCTTGTTTGACTCGTGGATCATTCGCCCCTTGACCAATCAATAACGGCTTCTGAATCCGGTCAATAAAAAACAAAGGCGATCGCGCTTTGAGAAACTCCTCCTCAGTCTCCAAATCACCCAAGCGATGGGCAAACAAAGCTTTCATCGGTGCCCAGTAGGGTGGGATACTTTGCATTAACGTCACCAAGTTACTCGGACCAACAATATCCACCCCAGCGGCAAATACCTCTGGGGTAAAAGCTAATCCCACCAATGTGGCATATCCGCCATACGATCCCCCCATAATTGCCACCTTATTCCGATCCGCAATCCCTTGGTCTACAATCCAATTGACGGCATCAATTAAATCATCATGCATCTTTGCCGCCCATTCACGATTCCCGGCATTTAGGAATGCTTTCCCGTAACCTGTAGATCCTCGGAAATTGACTTGCAGCACCGCATAACCCCGGTTTGCCAACCATTGCACGGTTGGACTATAGCCCCAAGTATCTCGCGCCCAGGGTCCACCGTGAACCAACAGCACCGTGGGTAAATTTTTCGCCTCAATTCCAACAGGTGTGGTGAGATAGCCGTGAATCGTTAAACCATCCCGCGCTGGGTAGGAAATGGGTTGCATTGATGCGAGTTGCAAGGTTTCTAATTCCGGCTGATTGCTAAACAGTAAGGAGTGGGTTTTAGCCTCACGGTTATACACATAGTAATAAACCGGACCATCATCCGTCGCGTAACCAACCAACCAAGTATCATCGGCTAACGTGCGATTGGTAATGGCAAATTCACCCTCTCGGATTTGCGCGATCGCGTTAAAGTCATCAGCAATGCTTTCATCCAGAATTTGCCATTCCACTTTATCCTTATAAAAGGACACCGCCTGAATCCGGCGCTGAGTTGGATGAATGACCACACCACCGATATCATACTGCTCATCAGCCGCCATAACGGTTTCTTGGCGGGAGGCTAAATCTAAAGCAATTAACCGTTGGGCATTGGCATCGTGCGATCCACTAATATACAGGGTTTTGCCATCCTGAGAAAAGGTGACGGCTGATCCTTCATCATCGGGTCCCCAATGGCGTAATAATTCAAAGGATTTATCGGGAGTCTGGCGAAATAACAGATCAGAACCGCCATCTGGCGTCGCTGCGATCGCGCCCCGAATCTGGAATTGAGCATCAGCCACCCAACTAACAATATTACCCGGGTTATCAGTCTCAAACTCGACTGCCCCATTATTCAGATTAACCCGATACACATCAAATTTTTGGCGATCGTTGAGATTCATTCCCACCAAGATTTGATCAGGAAACTCTGGATCAAGGTCAATTGGTTGGGCTTTCACGCCTTGGAAGGGGGTTAAATCGCGCACTAACTTGGATTGGACATTCACCAAGTAGAGGTGAAAGTTTTCGTCGCCGTCTGAGTCTTGCAGATAAATAAGCTGGTTCGGATTGTATGTCCAGACATAAAGGCGAATCCCCCGCTTTTGATCCGCCGTTAGCTGCTGATCATCATCTTCTCCCACGGTTCGTAACCAGACTTGCAACACATTCTTCTCATCTGGGGCGATATAAGCCAAATACTTCCCATCGGGGGATAGCTGCGGGCGAGTGCGATCGGGGTTTCCGAATAGGGTTTCGCGGGGAATTAAGGGAGGTAGTGCTTGGGATACTGGAGAAGTCGTTGCCGTTGCCATTTTAGTTTACGGATTCAATTGCTGTGATTGTCTTAGAGATACTGTAACGAATCTGGCGTGTTAGAAGCTACTCAGGGGTAAGCCCAATTATCGAGCGGTACAGCTAACATGATGGGATGGGGTGTCGGTTGGCTTGACGCTGGAAATCCAACCAGGTTTTAGGCGAAAGCCCTGATTACGAACCCAATTTAATGCATCAATTTTTTCATGCATTTAAATTGGGTATTAGTAGTGAGCAAGATGCAAAGCCTGCGGCATGGCTTCGCTAAACGCACTACCTACAAATATTTCGCCGTTATTGACATTAAGATTTAAATGCCGAACAGGTTATACAATTCTAAATTATTTAATGGGACTCCATTAGGGGGGTCACGCAGGTTTATTCAACTCCAACTTTTTTAAGCGCTGCTTCAGCCGCACGTTTTTCAGCATCTTGTTTACGGCGACCTTTTCCAACACCGTAAACTTTACCTTTTACGCGCACTTCAGCCGTGAATTCCTTGGCATGATCGAGTCCAGACTCATCGATAATAAAATATTCCGGGTTCTCAACAAAGTTAGCTAACGCCCATTGCTGAAATCGACCTTTGGCATCTACTAAGTTGTTGGGTTCAGTATCGGATGTAGGAAAAGCTATACTATCAGCTACATCTCGGAAAAGTGGTGCAAACAATTGGCGAACGGCGTCAATCCCTGATTCTAGATAATACGCCCCCATATAAGCTTCAAAGGTATCACTGAGTAAAGCAGGATTTTGCCGACCCCCTTCTTTATCTGCACCTTTACCCAATCGCATCAAGTCACCGATACCGAGTTGACTGGCAAATTTAGCCAGTTGTTTCTCGTCCACTAAATTAGAACGCAGGCGAGTCAAATGAGCTTCGCTTAAATCTGGATAACGATTGTAGAGGAGTTCACCGACGACAAAACCTAATATGGCATCACCCAGGAATTCCAAGCGTTCGTTATGTTCACCTGCGTCTGGATGTTCGTTGACGTAAGAACGGTGTGTTAGGGCATTGAGTCGGAGCGTTTCATTTTTGATAGTCGGAAGTTGACGCATTTCTAACTTACTACTTGTGGGAAAGGTTACTAGCATAGAAATTTAATGCTCAAAAGTAATGAAGTGAAAGGGTTGCACTTTTCACGGTATGTGGTGCCTCTGTAGGGGCGGGTTTCACTACTATCTTTTCTGGTTGCACCCAGATGTGACTAAACCCGCCCAGACGCGCCATGGCGCGTCTCTACAATAGTGTCTAGACTTCCCGTGAAAAGTTATTTGAAATGGTTTGATATAAATAAACGCGATTAGCGCGAATTTAAATCACCTCAGTTATACTAAGTAACCGAGATGATTTAAGTTTATTTACATCTAGGCAAAGAATATTTAGGCAAGTAATTGATTTCTCTTACTCAAAAATAATTCTCGCTCTTTACCTGTCGTTTTGGCGTAGACTATACCCTCGGCAATCGCCGCATTAACCAACTTACTCAATTTCGAGAACGTTGTGCCATCAGATTTACAAACTAATGGGAATTTACTACACTTAGGGAAATGCGGATTATGACGCATCAGTTTGCCAATCTTGGAAAGGGATGTACGTTGACCCTGGTTTAATGCTGTTTGGATGGCGTTTCTCAAACAATCAATTGCCTCCTCGTAAATAAGCTGGGCTTTAACAGAAGTAGTCTGAGGGTTAGTTTTAACTTGAACTAACTCAGGCAATTTGTCTACAAAATAGAAATCATCTTGAACAAGCTCAACTAGCCTTTGTTTCACATTTCCTCGTTGGGCAAAGATTATCACCTTTTTGCCCAACTCTTGCAAAATACGAACCAATGAGCAAAAATCTCCATCTCCAGACACAAGAATAATTATGTCCGGAGAACGATTACTTTCTATATCATCCAGACAATCCGCTTTCAATTGGTTATCGGCGCTGTTCTTGAGAGGACAAGGAACATCACGACAGTCAAATCCAAGATTGGATAGAGGTTCTTTGGCTTGAGCTTGGTTTGGACATTGTGAATTATAGTAGACATTTTGGTCAAGCATAAGTCCTTGTGTTTGAGCAAAAGACAGCAATAAATGAGCTGACTTTTGCATTGAGTAGACGTTCTGAAGATCCCAATAAACAGAAACTAACGTCATGGTTTTTGTCCAATTAATAATGGTTAACTGGACAGCATTAGTAGATCACACATCTAGAGGTAACAGAGATGGTTCAAGAGATTTCCATAAAATCTCCATATACTTATCTGCAACTACCCTAACTCATGGTGAAGTTGTTAGATTAAAGTCTCAGATTCAGGATACAAGCCTTACAGCCACTCTAAAGTTGTAAACCTTGTATCCTAAAGCTGAGACCGCAACCAACATCTTGCACATTAGCTGGCGAGATATTAATGCTGTCTAATGAAACCATAACCTATCCCAGACTAAATGTCAATCATTTTTTACCTGACTATGCCACAATCTCAGCAAATTATTGGCTGTGGCTAGTTGGTTCCCTTTTCATAACAATGGTGGGGTTATCTAAATTATTCGCGATCGCTCCAGTTTTAACTATACTGCCCAGATATCCCAGAAGCACTTGGCGGATCGGTAAAATGTTTTTGTACTCCTGCATCTCAACTGGCATGTGTTGAATGATCTCTGCTAGACTCTCCGCCATCTGGGGATGATCTTCAAGCACTCGCAAAGGATACACGTAGGTACGCACGGTAAATAAAATGTCACCACTCTGGGTTAACCGTCTTAATGTCTGGCGTTCTATTCTCAAAAACAACTGATCCCCAGCGTTTTGGCAATTTATCATTTTCTCCCAACCGGGCTTTGCTTTGTCTGGGGGAAAGA
>CAKZMA010001356.1 GCA_937127375.1 uncultured Coleofasciculus sp.
TCGCTAAACGCACTACAAGGATTTCGTCATTATTGACATTAAGGTTTAAATGCCAAACAGCTTAGGCACGAAGCTTGCCAGAAGCTAAGACTACAAACTCTAAAGTCAGTGTTATTCCCTTTAGGATAGAAAGAGTCGAGTTGCTTGTAATCGTTATGACAGAAACCAAACCCCTTGACGAGATTATTCAACGACTGGATACCCTTTCTCTAGAGCAGTTGCTAGAAGCTAGGACAAAAATCGATACCTTGATTCAATCAAAATATTGCTTAAATGGTTCCTTAAAAGAGGTTATTAAACTGGTCAATTGCTGGATGGCTGATGAGTCAGGATACGACGAAGAAACCTATCCTAAAATTGAGGCAGCTTTGAATCAGAATTGGTTGTCATTGTAAAACAGGATAAATAAGGAAGTAGGTGGGAAAAATTAAAGTTAATGGCTCTTATTGTCATTTTGGGGTGGGTGAGGTGGGGGGGATTGAGACCTATTCACAGAGGCGATATAGAGCGAGCAATGTCTACGGCTTGTTTCAGCAACCTCGTAGCTTCTCCAGGCTGACCGACTTCAGCATATTGGCGAGCGATCGCGGCTAATGCCTTAACCCGACGAATGTTACCGATTACGTCCCCGTCCATCTTTTCCACCACTTCCAGGGCGCGATCAAACTGCATTGACTCCGAATATTGGCGAGCGATCGCCAATAACAGTTTGTTGCGATACAGCAGACTTATATCTTGTGCCGATTCCAGTTCCTGAAGTATTGAGCGAGTTGCCTCTCTCGTCCAATTAATCGACTGAATTGTTTGCATTGCCCAGTCTAAGTCCTCGGCTTCAATAGCCTGTTGAATAATGTTGTAAAGGATGCTAGCTTTATTTTCAAATTCCAGAGCCTCGATCATTAGAGCCGTTTCAATTGCCTGCTGATATTGCCCTTGGGATGCAGAATGACGTGCAATCAAATGTAATACAGTATTAATGTGTGGACTTTCGATCATTAGAGCCGTTTCAATTGCCTGCTGATATTGCCCTTGGGATGCAGAATGCTGCGCGATTGTACCTAATGCAGAAGCTCGATCCCATCCCGATAGGTCATTTGCCAATTGAATTGCTCGCTCTGTTTTTCCAGCTTGAACGTAGGCTTCTAAAATTGGTTTCCAATCAGCGATACTTAGGCTAGAAGACTCAGCCGAGTCTCCACGCATAAAGTCTGTAACTATTTGTAGCTCTGACAGCGCTTGGTTGAGAAGCTGGTTAGCTTCTGTCTCCTCCTGCAACTGTGCATATATATTGGCAACTGCGATGATTGTAGGGATTCGCTCAATAGGATCAGCAATTCCTTGTGCCGCTAAAACTGTTTGTTCAAGAGCCTTAAACGTCTGTACAGGAACTTCAGGCATTTGTTCGGCTAGTTCTACTCCTTCACAAATTTGGAGAATTTGACTGAGCTGATCTTGATCTAAAGCGTCTATAATTTGCCTTATTGATGACAAGGTATCTGCTTCTTCTGGGACAAAACAGCGATGCAGTTTCTTTTGTTTTTTTTGTGCTTGCTCTTGGGGAGATGGCGCTTGGGGAGAAGAATTAATTTTGTCATCCTGACCCGTTCGGCGATAATGTTCGGTTAACTCGCTTAGTATTTCAACTAAGCCTGGACCGTTGTAGTTTAATGATAGGATTTCCAATATCTCTTCAAGAGAACTTTCCCCAAAACTCCTAGCGATTCTCAAGGCGATGTCATTCCTACCTGCTTGGAGATGACCGACAACTGCTCCAGCTATCCAAGTCTCTGGATCATTCCAGCCTGATGAAGATGGTTCGATTCCACACCCACCATTTTTTTTAGTCACTTCTAGAATCCCTCGAGCCTGAGTAAATAATGCTGAACTTTCAGTTTCTTGTCCGGCAAAGGCATAATGACCTGCAACATCGGCTAAAATTTCCAGCTTTGGGCAGGGAGCTGTAATCCTTTGATTAAGTGCCAAAGCTTCCTCTAAAATTTGGATAGCTTGTTCCGGTTGTCCAATGGTCGTGTAGTCTCCCGCCAGAGAAGTCAACAATATGACTTCGCCTCGAACCAACTCGGTATCTTTTGCAAGTGCAGTAGCAACTGGATTGGCGATGGTCAGGAATAGCGCCGTCAGTATCAGTTTGAGTTTCATTGATGTAAAAATATATTAAAAAATTGTTGTTTTTTCTAGAAGTTTGCTATAGTTACAGCTTTTTTATTATAACGTTGTTATAACGTTGAATAAATCGATTAGTGACAAAATATAAATTATCAAGGTTAAGATTAGTTTAACAATAGACGGGTTTTGGGGTTAAGAAAACGGTGCAGGACGTTCATCGCAAATTGAATCATTCAATAAGTAGTTGGACAAAAGTAAAGTTAACGGTGAGGATCGTCATACTCGCTTTCGCGAGAAGCAAGCTACATCATTCGTCCTTTACAGCGTTTTCAGACTCGATGTGATACACCCAAACAAGAGCAGAAAAGAGAAAGTGGGGAGGGCGGGTTTTGTTGTTCCTTTATTGGTGAATAGCTGAATTTAGCCCCTAAACCCGCCCCTACAATTGTCCCTAAACCCGCCCCTATAATTGAATTATTACCTATCCCTTCAACCATTGTAAAAGGTCAGATTCGCTGATCTGTTGAATCCCTAATTCTTGTGCCTTTTCTAATTTAGATCCGGCATCTTCTCCAACCAGCACATAGTCCGTTTTAGAACTTACCGAACTGGTCACTTTACCGCCAGCTTTTTGGATTAATTCTTTTGCCTCATCTCGCTTCAGTGTGGGTAATGTTCCGGTAATCACAAAGGTTTTTCCCTGCAACCGTTGAGATGTTGCTTCCGCAGACTCTTCCTTTGGTTCACTCGCCAGTTGCAAATTTGCTTCTCGCAGTCGATTGATTAAAGTCTGATTACTGGGAACTCGAAACCAATCATAAACCGATTGGGCAATTTCTGAGCCAATTCCATAGACACTTTCAATATCAGTAACACGGGTGGCGGCTAATTGGTCTACAGTAGGAAACTGTTGCGCTAAAATTTGAGCATTCACAGTACCCACATAGCGAATCCC
>CAKZMA010001357.1 GCA_937127375.1 uncultured Coleofasciculus sp.
TTCTTTTTTCCCTGTTTTGCCGAAGAGCTGCTATTTCGCGTACTACCACTTCCCAGCAAAACCAGTAATAGTCCAATAAAAAGCCAATTAATTATGGCTTTTATCAGCATAGTTGTTTATGTTGTGGCTCATCCTATCTTTGCCTTTTTAGTTTACAAAAAAGCTTTCGGAGTTTTCACGAATCCCGGTTTTCTGTTGTCAACGCTAATTTTAGGAATCACATTAACGATTTCCTACTGGCACTCTCGCTCAATCTGGTCTCCTGTTGTAATTCATTGGATTGTTGTTATCGTTTGGCTACTTATATTCGATGGATATTCAAAATTAGATTTATAGTGTCTGGAATACTATTCCAATTTCGGTACGCGCCAGAGTTTAATGGTTTTATCTGCACTCCCACTGACTAACGTCTGCCCATCCGGACTAATGACTACATCATTGACAAAGCTAGAATGTCCGATTAAAATTTATATCGAAACTGCTAAGATGTAAAAAACTGTTTCTTTCAAAAGCTGAATTGAGTAACATTTTATGAGTGGTGTGACTGCCTACGACTGGCAATCACCGCCGTGCGATCGCTCCCACAGAAATAGCCCCTCTGTAGCGCCACTGACGGTTTTCTGCGACTTCGACGGACCAATTGTCGATGTCTCTAAGCGCTATTACACCACCTACAAGCTAGCACTGGCGGATACGCGATCGGCTTATCAAGCCCAAGGAATCACGTTACCGATTCAACAACTTGAACCCCAGCAGTTTTGGGAAATGAAACAGGATCGGGTGGCGGATGAGGAAATTGCCCTGCGATCGGGGTTACAAGGAGAAGAATTTGACGTTTTTATAGCACGAGTTCTAGAAATTGTCAATCAGCCCTTACTGTTACATCTGGATAAGTTGCAACCTGGGGTGCGGTGGGCATTAGCCAGACTCCATTCTCAAGGTATCCGGCTGGTATTGGTGACGTTGCGCTGTCAGGAACAAGCGACACAAATTTTGAGAAATTACGGGTTGACTCGTCTGTTTAGTGGAATTTATGGAACTTACGACGATCAAGCCGCCTATCGAAATAATGTTGAACTCAAGCAGCAACGTTTAGCACAAGCCCTCACCGAACAAGTCTGTTTTCCGCGACAGCCGCAATCAGCCTGGATGATTGGTGACACGGAAGCAGATCTCCTCGCCGCCCAAGCGGTATCTATTCCTACCGTGGCGCTGACGTGTGGGATTCGTTCCTATCGTTATCTCCAGCAGTTCCAACCTACTCACACTTGTCATGATTTACTGACGGCGGCTGATTATCTTTTAGATATGATTAAGCGTGAAAGCTAAGTCAGCTAAGTCGTGGCTCGGCACAGCTTATTTGATGAATTAAATTCGGCTTGTAGTAGGGGCTTCAGCCCTGGATAATGAGTTAGCACGCTGATTGAATCCACCCCTTTTATGCTACTCAAGATCAAAGTGGTAAATGGGGAAATCTATAACCATATCGAGTTGCGATCGCACTTAAGAGAAAGGTAATCTAAGCCCCATTCGTCTCTTCTAGCGAATCCCAATAGGGCGCACCGTTCTTATCATAGATAATCACATGACCATTATCCTGCACAATCAGTTGACTTGGTGGGTACTGTGAACCAAATTTCTGACTAGACCAAGTTGCATGACCTGGTACATTGAAGACGACTAACTTTCCATCTGATTGTTGCAAATGGCATTGGTAAGCAGGAGGATATAAATGGCTGTTGGCTTGCCACAAAACCCTCATATTTGGCTTGTCTTTATTTTCATAATGTACGAGATTTGAATTTGTCAGATAGCAGAAGGAGTAAACTCCGTTCGCTGATGTTAGACATTCACCCGGTTTGAGAACTTCACCAGAATTCAAGGTGTCGCGTGTTCCTGAAGCTGAAGGTGAGGCGGCACTGAGATTGGTTAAGTCTTGGAACTGAGGATGCCAAGGGGTATTGGGGTGAGCCAGAAGGGAGGCGAGAGTGGACGCGAAGATCAGTTGTGATGCGAAAGTCATGGTTTTCTCGTAATTGAGAGCGTAACTCAATATGGTTGTAAATTTCCCCGTTGACTACCACACACATCGTATGGTTTTCATTCCAAATCGGTTGTCCTCCTCCAGGGATATCAATAATCGAGAGTCTGCGATAAATCAACCAAAGTGGCGGTGAGTTCACGACTTGCTCATCATCGGGACCACGGCGTCGCAATGGTTGCCCCATTTGGGTCAAATATGCCCAATCGTGTTGGGGATGTTGATCATCTTGGAAATTAATAAATCCGGCAAATCCACACATGACAACGGCTCATCAACGCTAAATTCTGGGGTGTCTAAATCAGTTGTGAACTAGCAATTCTTACGGGGCATGGGTTTGAGTCCCATTTATTTTCACAAATCATTTATACAAATTTCCCCGCTTCCTCTCTTCCTCTGTATCCTGATTAGGTCGGTTGACTGGACAAAAAATTCGGGCATCACATCTGGCTATAATGCCTTTTTTGATCATCATACAGGAAGGAATTCAGGCAGATACGATAATTATCTAAATTGTTTTAATTTTTGTAAAGTTATACAACTAAAGACTTGCACAAATCAGACAATTCCCTTAGCCTTACCCTATTAACTATTGAACTGTAAGTAGCAAAGTATTTTAGTAACATTCTGGAGAATAGGCATGAAATCACGGGCATCAAGATCGAAAGGAGACTCAAGGAAAACAAGTCGCCAAGAGAGCAGCAAAGGCAGTAGTGCGACCAGTTCAGCATCCACCCCAGCCAAATCAGACACCAAATCTTCAGAGTCCAATGGTTCTCTGCATAGCCCAGGTTCCATGACCGATAATGTCTCTCAGACACTCCAACAAAAAGCGAATCAAGGGGCTTCCTTAGACCGACGCATCGCGACAGCGCGAATTGATCGAGTGGTTCCACCCAAACCGTAATCTCCCTTGTTGATCTCAGCCTGTTGTACCCAGCGTGCGATCGCGCGGATCGCAGCGCCATAGGCGATCGCAACTCAATGGTAAATCCATAGGATTATGAAGGCACACCGATCAAAAAATGACTCAAGAACCGTGACGCGCCACGAGAAGAACAGCAGCAA
>CAKZMA010001358.1 GCA_937127375.1 uncultured Coleofasciculus sp.
AGGACATTAGTACTACTAATGGCTTATAGTAAATAGTATTCGTTTAGTTGAATAAATGGGTTTCAATTTAACCCCAACCGGGCAGATTGACTGCCATCAAGACTGGCAAGTCGAATGGTTAAGCCATCTGCTTGACAACTTCTAACGTCAAAATCTAGTGTAATTTATAGGATTATGGAACCCCTCACCCAAGCCCAGAAAGAACTCTATGATTGGCTGGTTGGTTATATTCAAACCGCCCAACACGCGCCCTCAATCCGGCAAATGATGCGGGCGATGAACCTGCGATCGCCTGCACCGATTCAGAGTCGGCTCGAACATCTACGCAATAAAGGATACATTGATTGGACAGAAGGCAAAGCCCGGACGATTCGGATTCTCAGCAGTACGGCATCGGGAGTCCCTGTATTAGGTGCGATCGCGGCGGGGGGGATGGTTGAACCTTTTATCGATGGGATGGATCGGATTGATTTATCCGGTTTATTCACCCAACCCGGTAATTTTGCCCTCCGGGTTACAGGGGACAGCATGATTGAAGCCTTAATTCGAGAAGGGGATTTGGTGATTATGCAGCCTGTTCCTGAACCTGATCAACTGAAAAATGGTCAGATTGTCGCTGCTAGAGTCGAAGGATACGGTACAACATTAAAACATTTTTATCGGCAAGAAGATAGGATCACCCTGCAACCTGCTAATTCTAATTATCCGCCCATAGAAGTGGAAACAGAAAAGGTAGAGGTACAGGGTGTATTAGTGGGAGTCTGGCGTAGTTTTGAGTAGGGGCTTGGTTCCTAAGCCCCTATTTGGTTCCCAAACCCCTACTGGCTTGCTTCCCAAGCCTTATCCACAATTGTCCAATTTGGCTCAATGATGACTGGGAACCACAGGGGGTAATGTACCTGTGCGGGATAGAGGCGCTGCCATTTTTAATACCTTCTCCATCAGCCACGGCGCAATCCGACTACACCACACAGCTAAATGACTTTGCCATCCCACCAAGATTTCCGATGAATCTTTTTGCAGTCCTGTGACTAGGGCTTTGGCGACTTGTTCAGGTGTCATTGGCATAACCCAGCGAAATAGCTGTAAACCCCGCACCATATCAGTATCCGTCAGGGAGGGGAGCAAGGCAATCACCCGGATATTATAGGGAGCCAGTTCGCCCCGCAACGCTTGGGTGAAGCCTAAAATCGCAAACTTGGTGGCGGAATACGTCGCCATCGTCGGCGCGGCGACTTTGCCCATTAAACTGGAGACGTTAATGATGATTCCTTGGCGTTGAGCTGCCATTCGTTTGGCAAGCAGACGGGTAATCGTGTATAATCCCATCAAGTTAATTGCCAGCTCCTCCTGCATCTTCGGCAGTTTCGCGTTTAAAAATGGAGTTTGATGGGCAACGCCTGCACAGTTAACCAAGATGTGAACGGGTCCATAAGTGCGCCAAGCGCGAGCAATTTCCACATTGACGTCTACTAGTTGGGTTAAATCTAACGCCAAAATCGCGACTTCGACGCCTAAGTTTTCAATCTCTGTTGCCACGTCTTCTAAACGTTGGCGATCGCGTGCGACTAAGACTAGGCGCTTAACTCCTTGTTTGGCAAGTTCGAGGGCGATCGCGCGACCAATTCCCCGCGATGCTCCGGTAACCAAAGCCGTCTTTCCTTGAATATTCATGGCAAAAACCTCACTCTTGTTGAGTCTCACTCGGTTTTTTCCGATTATTCATGCTCAGGGGTACATAACTCCTCCTAACCGCCTCAGCATGAAGTGAGACATAAGTAATCAAAACGTCGGATTATCTCTGTCGTTGCACTAAAACTTTGAAGAGTAGGACTTGTTTCACGCTTCGCCATTTTTTGAGTGAATTGGCGAGTGATCGGGTGGTGAAACAGTAATCAAATCTTTGAAATTAACGGGTTCTATGAAAAGCTGACCCGTGAGTCGAACATGATCTCCAGTCATGCGGTAACTGCAAAGAGTGAATCATGATCATGATATGTCTCCAGTGGAACTCGGTGAATGTGGAAGCGTGAGTTGTTGATCGAGTGTCCCGATACATATCTGGTTGGTAATTCGCTAAATCAGCCAACCACCTGACCGTCAAGATAAACGCAGTGCTTATACAATTAGCCTCCTATAGACTAGATGAGCTTCTACCAGAATCGACTCATTACGCATACATTAGCAATTCTTTCAAGACAATGGCAATATTTTTTAATAAATTCCTTGTAACATTTGTTTACAAACAGTGAAACCTTTGTCCAGATTGACCTGTAGCTGGCTTAACCCTTCGCGATGTCGCTTCTTGACAACAATTGTGACAACAAGTACCTTATAATAAACTGGGTTTCTCGTCTTCACCCGAAGAAACCCGGTTTCTTGACCGATATCCTAGAGATGCCAACTGTCAACAACCCCACCCACAAGGGGATGGGGCTTGTAACTAGGCGAGAGTAATCTCGCCCGAAACATATGGCGCATTGACTGACGCCTGCTCTTCCGTCCCGTTCTGGGTAGAAGAGAGAATATAGTCATCACGGACATTTCTAGCTGCATTAAGGTCAGCGTGAGTTCGATGACCGCAGTTCTTACAACAGAAGCGAGACTTTTTGCGATTCGTCCGCTTGATGTGTTTGCAGACAATACAACTAAGTGTTAACTGTTGACCTCTTAAAGTCATGGTTCGCTTGTCGTAAC
>CAKZMA010001359.1 GCA_937127375.1 uncultured Coleofasciculus sp.
GGGTCTTCAAGGGTGATATATTTTTTGTACGCATTCATGGTTTTACCTTCCTCTTTCCTAAATTAAACCAGATAACGGCAGCAGCAAGATAAATTATTCCAGTGATTGAGAGTCAGCTTTTTCTTGGATCAATGTACCTTTGAATCTCTGATGATTGGGAATAAATACTGTAACAGTACCTTCCAGCCGCTCTGTACTATCTAGTCGAATGATCATCAGTACTGCGAAGTTTGCTCCCACACTAAAATCTTCGACAATTTCCCACATTGTTTTGCAGTCAGTGCTACTTTATTCTAGAATAAATGCTGGGTGAGAGTGCCATTCACCCAAGTAGTTACAGCGAGTAAAGTTATAACCTGTATTGCGAAAGAAGTTTTGCAATGGGTTAAATATATCTTCCAAAAATCGGGTAAAAGTTGCAAAAGTACCACCATGAGATTGAATCGTAATATCTTTTACTCGGAAAACATTTTCCGAAACATTTTTCCCCATCAAAATACCACCAATCTCTCTATTTACATAATTTTTTAGAGTTTTGGCTAACTTTTTAGCGACATCATTAGGTATAATTATCTGCATTGCTCATTTTCTCCAACAATTCCTTTAGAAAAATTATACCGTCAGATGCTATTTTAGGGGATACAGAAGTGCTGCTTTCCTGCTGAATGAGATGGTCAGTTGCAATAGGGATGGTGTGAAAAGGAGCCTTGAATAACCATGCCTGCTCTAAACCAACCAAATACATCGAGTATGGGAATAAAGATGGATCTCTTTGTAAAAGGGTATCGATTGCCAATCGAGTTAGATGACCAGCAAAGATACTAACTTCTGCATCTGAAGCAGCTAGGATTTCCCCATTAGAGTTTTCGGCTGTGTATTGCTCATTAATTTTCCCATCAAAAGGTGGAGCTTCAGATGTCAGATACTGATAATATACTCTTCTCATTATATGAGGCAATGGATCTTTCCCAGGACAACTTCGGGCAATCATTCCGCCGATACCTCCAGCAAATACTTCTGTCCAAATCATAGGTTTGGAGTAGGTTTTCGCTACGAAGGCAAGGAGATTAAAAACTTTTGGGTCAGCCGTAGCATCAATCAATATGTCACACTGACTTAACTGACGCAGAACACTATCAAGAGCAGCGCTTGATTCCTGTCCCCCTAAATTCATTGTTGAAATCTCGACCTGGGCAAGGGAAGAAACGTAAGAGATAACCTCTGTAACGGCATTGACCTTATGCTCTCCAACATTTCTCCAGTCCAAGTCGTTGCGGCAAATATTTTCTGGTAAAAAGATGTCATCATCTACTAAGTAAAATCTACCAACACCTGTGCGAGCCAGGGAGGAAGCAACCTTACTACCAATAGAGCCTAAACCAACGATTCCAACAGAATTGCTGGATAAACCCTGCAATTTTGTTGATAGGCGAGGGTTGGTTGGGTCGATACTTGATTGTATTAAGGCTAATTTCCAAACCTTACTCTCACTCGAAGAGAGTTTGAGGTAAAAATGGAGGTTACCTATAACATCTGCGAAAAGAACTCCAAATAGTTCCCCTGCTGCCCTATTTGCCCAAATACTATTCTCACCCTTTAATGTTTCATTAGGTAAGTCTCCCACCTGTTCAAGAACAACTTCTAGATCTTGTAAATTGCTGATCGCGCTAAAAGCTTCTGGGGCAAGCTCAGTTTTGTAGAAGGCACCTACCTTTATTTGGTTATCGGCATAACCCCGCAAAATTGTTGGAATGGATTTGTCTTCCCAGGCTGACAGACCATGAATTTGGACACTGTGAATGATTACTAAGAAAGACTCGCTTTGCCATTGCACCGAAAACTCTAATGAACCCGCGACAGTTCTGGGTAATTCCATTAGATAAGTAGTTAAATTGCTGTGTGCATAGCAACGAGCGTAGCTTGCACGCAGGACTTGACCTGTGGAAAGGTCATGCTGGGATGGAGCGATGAGAGGACTATCTGTTCCGAGAGGATTTTCAATGTTTAAGAGTGTATAAACACTTTCCAAGACCTGCGCTCCAGTTACATCGGGATGCCATGTATCAGGTCGCCACTCTAGACATAAGGCACCACTCAAATATTGATGACTTGACCATCTTTCACTCAAATATTGATGACTTGACCATCTTTCAGTCCGGTTCTTCGGATAGACTGTAGGAGGCACTTCTGGGAATAAGCTTGGATACATCATGTCGGCAGTATAATCATGTTCATGAGCATGAGCATGAATGATTGCCTCAACACCTAGTTTTCCATTATCAATAAACCAGTTAATACCTCTCAACCATTCAACGCTTTCTTCTAACTTGTGGATAGCCTCACGTTCCACCGCTAGTCGTTGTAAATTATTGAGAAACCAAATCTCGCTCACGCGAATCCTCCAGGTTTTTTTGGAATAATTGGTCTGTTAGGAAAGGTTAGGCTTGGTGTCGTGAAAGCAGCACTTAATAGTTCATCAGTTTTGTCTTCTATTAAATGGCAAGGGAATCTATCACCGAAATGCTTTTGCCACTCTTTGCAAGCATCTTTCTGACTGGTATTATCATCTAGAGCTTTCTTTGCAGAGCTTATCATACGGTCGATCTGGTTCTTAAAATACTCTTTATTTGTCTGACTGTATTCCTTTAGTAAGTCCTCGCAGGTCGGTGTAGTGGGACGATAGCAAGTGAAATTACTATCTAGCTTATTTTTAATATTCTTCAATGTTTCATACAGTGCGATGTCGTCTCTTGCGTTGAATATGATATTTTCTGTTGCCAATATTGAAAATATTAGACCACTTGGTAACGTTCCCGACTTACAATCACTCCACGCTTTTAAATAGCGGACAATGCGTCGCAATTGCCCCTTATCATCGGTTTTAGATTGAAACCATTTAATGAATGTTTTTGGATCGCTGGATATCCAACCATCCCGTTTGTGGGCTAATTTTGGGCAACTGCCTTCCACAATGTAGTATATGGGTAGATCAATGTGGTAATGCCCTTTATAGACAACTCTGGCGCAAGTAATCTTGTCAATAGGCTTTTCTTTAGTATGACCATCAACCGCTTCGCAAATCCAGCGGTGAAACGTGTCAATACTTTGTAGAGGCTGCTGCTTGACTAGAAAGTATATGCCATCATCAATATCAAATTCACCATCTAGAGGCTTTATGATGGTGTTCATCATGAATGAACCCTGACCATGAAACCTGGGATATAAACCATTTTGTTTTTCCTTGAAAAAAATCCTGATTTTGTTTCGCACAGCCTCGCGTGATGTTCGCAAGGATTCTTTGCGCTTAGCATTTAGTTCGATGATGGAGTTAAATTTCAGGAATAATTTATGACAATCAACCATGGGTTTACCTAATGATGTATTGTTTCGGATGTTCAAAAAAACTGGCAACGTCAGGACGTTTTTCGTACAACAATCCCTGATCGCTTCCCTTTGCTAGCATAATATCCAGAGATTCTTTTGAAGTATTGTCTAAATTGATGATTCTTGACTGCTCTGGAGAAAGAGCCACACTAGGAATTCTGAGGTATTCAAACGAGAGATCACAATGCTCAGCTAGGGTTTCAACAATGTAGTTACTGACGTATGCCTGCCCCTCAAAGAAGGTTGCCACTAAATCTTTGTTCCAGTCTAACACTGAACGGTTTCGCTTGATAACGATACGTCTGCCAGGGGGTATTTCTAACGAAGCAACTGACATAACCATAAGTCGTTGAAATTTTTTGTCTTTGCCAACGAAATATTTTAATGCTTCTGCAACACCAACAAGAGTCGGATTATTGGCATAAACACCACCGTCAACAAATTGCCTATTGTTGTATGTTGGAATGGAAACAATAGGTAGATATGTAGGTGCTGCACTTGTTGCTAAAGCCACATCAACATATTTAGTTTTGTTGTCTCTACTTAGATTTCCTTCAGGATGATCGAACTTAAAAATAAATGGTCTGCCGTCTGTTAAAGAGAATGCCGGTATACATAACATACAGTAGGAATCGCCAAGGGTATGCTCGGCAAATATTTCTTGCAAGGCTAACTTTAATTCTTGGTTATCATACTTGCTACCTATTAAGAATTGTTTAAACAGACTAAGAATGTTGCCTCGTTTATTGAAAATCCTCTCGCCTTTCATATAGTAGAAGTTAGTTATCACGCTAACTGGGATTTTCAAAGATAGACCGAGAGCAATTAATCCTCCTGTGGAAGTTCCGCATATTAAATCAAAATAATCAGCAATATGGGCATTGAATTTCTTCTCAAATTGTTCAATAATTCTAGATGAATAGATACCCTTAATGCCACCTCCGTCAATTGACAGAACTTTAAATACTTTTTCTTCTTTTTCAAAATCATGGATATATTGATTCATGTCATCTTCCTTTATCTATCTAATTTATAAATTTATTGCTTCTGGCTGCTTATATAAAATCTTATCTGATTCAATAAATATATTTTTCTTTCGAGTTTTGCAATGCGGAGGTTATTTAATGCTTGTTCTAAGTTAATATCAACACCACCGAAAGGCTTTTTGAAAGCAGAAGGCAGAAGCAGAAGGAAATAATACCAGTTTAGGCAGATATAATATCAAACACCAACTGACTCTTGGGAAAAACAATCTCAAACGCCGTATACTCCCCCACCTGAGACTTAACCCCAATCGCCCCCTGATGCTTCTGTACTAACTCATAGACAATATACAACCCCAACCCCGAACCCTCCCCCATCGGCTTCGTCGTCACCAACGGTTCAAACAACCGCTTCTGCACCGACTCACTTATCCCTATCCCATTGTCCCAAACCCGCCAAATCACCGACTCATTTTCCTCAACACCTCGACTTCGCTCGGTGTTAACCCACTCAATCCGAATCTGGGGAATGTAACCGGAAGATGGAGAAGCATCAGACTCCTCCAACCCTTCCCGCTTACACCGCACCGCATACACAGCATTATCCAGTAAATTTGTCAATACCCGCAACACCAACAACGGCACCTTCACCGGAACCCCATCCCACGCCCCCAATCGCCACTCTATCTCAATCCCCTCATCCTGGGGACAAGTCAACTTCACCGCCAACTCCACAATCATCCCCACCGTCGCCCTCGCCAACCCCTGAGGTATAGCGCTTCGCGCTGGTCTATTTACACCAAGCGAGATGTATCCTTTATCAGGAGGCTTTTAGAACGTTTGTACTGTAACTACACGAGAGCGAACTGCTATAACTCCCCCTGGGGAACCGGAAGCAATGTCGCCACCAACCCATTCGCCCGATTTAACTCCTGTTTCGCCTTCTCAACCTGCTGTTCCCATTTAAGCACCACCTCCTCTCCCTTCCCCTCGCGCCATTGCTGAGTTAACA
>CAKZMA010001360.1 GCA_937127375.1 uncultured Coleofasciculus sp.
ACGGTATTTTGTTCGGATGCCATCATGGTGCGTTACGGCGACATTCAGATTAACCTGCTCATGATGACTATCAATTACGCCTTGCCATCATGGTGCGTTACGGCGACATTCAGATTAACCCGCTCATGATGATTATCATTTACGCCTAACGCACCCTACGGAAATACTATGTCAAATCTAAAACAACAAGCAGAAATTGAGTAAAGGGCGACCCGACAAAATTGAGTGGACTACAGTTGTTAATTTAGCCAAGCGGGTCGCCCCTACACGGCTTTAACTGGTGTTTTTTCAAAAGGAATAGAGACGTCCTTATGATTCTGACGCCTTGTGACTAAAGACTCGGAAATATAAACTGACAAAAAACTCTTTAATCGGAAATGCTAAAAACGTTAGCGGATTAATCGTGACAATAATATTCCGGACATCTCGCACCGCTAAATTAACAATTTGTTTTGCCACCCAATCCGCAGACATAACGCCAATGGGATTCAAATTACTCTTAAACGGTCCCAAAATCAGTTTCCGGATTACACAAGGCGCATCGAGACGGCGTAATGTGACGAAATCCCCTAATGCCCGTTTGCTTAATTCATACAGAGGACTGACGGCGGGACTGACTTCGGCTTCTGAGGTATTCACCCAGACTTCCTTGCGGGCAATATCTTGGTTGCTGCGAACTGTCTGCAAAAATAATTCTAGTAACCGCCAACTGGAGAATGTATTCACCTCGTAGGATTTCGCGATCGCGTCAGCGGTTCTTTCTCCATGGACGTTAATTCCATGATTGAGAATCAGAATATCAACCGATTCTAACTCAGCCGCAATCTCAGATTCTTGTCCCACTTGCCAGGTAATCGTTTTCACGGATAACGGTTCACCCGCTGCGGTTAAAATAATCGGGTCTGACTTGGAGGTTAACCCGATCACTTTAGCCCCGCGCTGGTGCAACTGATACAATAGCGATCGCCCCAATGTGCCAGACGCCCCAGTAACGGCTACTGTTTTACCTTTCAGGGATAGCGCGGTACCCATAAGTTTATCGACGAAGGTCAATGTGCCACAATAATACGCCTTTTGGTTATCAAAGTGATGTCGCCAATGATAGGGGCGATTGACTGTCCAGTTTGAGGGGGGACTAAAGAATTGTCCCGGACGATGGGTTAAGTCGGTTAGTTCATCCGCACCAGAGAGTCCACTCCCTCGCGCGATCGCACTTCCTAAAAAGCTTAACGTATAGAGCACCCCCGCCAACGCTGCCCAATGGGGTTCACTCCAGATATAGGCGACTCCCCACAATCCCAGGCTAAACAGCAACATGACCAGGGATTCCGGTAAATCATTGTACCAATGGGCTTGGCGATAAATTTGCTCACTCACCGGGGTTAAATCTGGTTTGAATACCCGATGATGCCAAACATGCAACCGATATAACGGTGTCCAATGATGGGACAAGACGTGATAGAAGTCGCGGATTAGTTCTACCCACAGGACAGAACCTAGTCCCCATGCTGCTGTACTCAAAAACGATATCACCATACAAACGCTATATCCTCAGCCATGCAGAACCAGCAAACGTTAAAATACTAGAGTATCCTCCTCAAAGTATAAAAAAATTAACGAAATACGATACAATTAGATACAATTTGCGTGGGTGGAGAAATCAAGGAGCGTATGCCAGAGAACTCCTGGACAGAGAATAATCATAGCAGTGAGCTTGATTCCCTTAGCTCTCTGCTGTCTGAGTGGTCTGAAGATGATTTTGAAAGCGACTTTTTCTTTCAGGGACTCGAAGGGCGACGACGCAAAGCGGCGTTGGCGCTAACCCTGATTTGGGGCGGGACGATCACTCTGCATCTGCTGTCCTGGGGGTATTGGTTAGTCTTTGGGTTAACTGCACTGTTAGGGATTCAGGCGATCCGGGTATTAGTGGCGCGACCCATCAGAGTGCCGAAACTGCTACAGGGGGAGAATCCGGCTGATTTTCCGTTTGTGTCTTTACTGGTGGCTGCCAAAAATGAAGAGGCGGTAATTCAGAACCTGGTGAGGATGCTGTGTAACTTAGATTATCCCCAGGAACGCTGCGAACTCTGGGTAATTAACGATCACAGTACGGATAAAACCCCAATCCTTTTAGATCAACTGGCGGCAGAATACGATCAGTTAAACGTATTTCATCGCGATGCCAACGCCACAGGCGGTAAATCGGGAGCGTTGAATCAGGTATTACCCTTGATCAAAGGGGAGGTGATTGGTGTCTTTGATGCTGATGCTCATGTCACTCAAGATCTACTGCGGCGAGTGCTACCCATCTTTAACCAGTCTAGAGTCGGCGCGGTACAAGCCCGAAAAGCGATCGCGAATGCGCCTCTGAATTTCTGGACAAAAGGACAGATGGCAGAAATGGCGCTGGATAGCTATTTCCAAAACCAACGGACTGCCATTGGTGGGATTGGTGAACTGCGGGGAAATGGTCAGTTTGTGCGTCGTTCGGCATTAGAACGCTGTGGCGGCTGGAATGAGCAAACGATTACCGATGATCTGGATTTAACTATACGCTTGCATTTGGATAGATGGGATATTCGGTTTCTGGAATTTCCTGGCGTGGATGAGGAAGGTGTGACAAGCGCCCTATCCCTCTGGCATCAGCGGAGTCGTTGGGCAGAGGGGGGATATCAGCGTTATTTAGACTACTGGCGTCTGATTGCTAGTAATCGTTTGGGTTTGAGCAAAACCATCGATTTATTCTCTTTTTTAATTATTCAGTACCTATTGCCAACGGCGGCTATACCGGATTGTTTAATGGCGCTGCTTCGTTCTCGTTTACCTCTGTATAGTCCGATTACCGGATTGACTCTTACCTTGTCTTTCATTGCCATGTTTACGGGATTGCGTCGGATTCAACGGGATGAACCGTTGACAATTGGCAGTTTATTTCTCAATGTCTTGCAAACAGTGCGCGGTGTTCTTTATATGATGCATTGGATGGTGGTAATGTCAGCTACAACCGCTCGCATGTCCGTGCGTCCCAAGCGATTGAAATGGGTGAAAACGGTGCATCAGGGGACAGGGAAGGAAAGTTTTGAGTTTTGATCAACCCTTCGGCTTCGCTCTACAGACAGATCCCCGACTTCTTGGAGAAGTCGGGGATCTTGCTTGAGGCTGCGATCGCCTAAACTGGAAGAAATATTTAATCGGTTATTATATCGGGATGCATCGACTGCTTCGCCGCGAACAATTGAGCCGACAAATGGGAATCAATCTAACCCTACTTACCCGGCTCAATCCCAAGATTCTGTGGCGGCTACCACGGAGATGTCTGGAGCAGGTTCTCAGATAATCACTTCAGCTAAAACGCTGACAGAGACAGAACTTGAGGCTTTAGTTGCCGCGATGCGGGGTGCAGATGGGGTGGAAATAAAAGACCGCCGTTATCGGGGAAATGTTTATCCTCAATGTTTTATTGGTGCGGAGGCGGTGGAATGGTTAGCACAACGGATTCAGGGGTCTCGACCGGAGGCGATTTCTATTGGGCAAATGTTGATTGAGCGGGGTATTATTCATCATGTGATTGATGATTATCCCTTTCAAGATGATTATTCATTTTACCGATTTTATCGGGATGATTGTTGAGCCAGGGGATTGACAGCGTAGTTCGGTTGGCACAGGATGATAGGGCGTGTAAGCGATCGCTGTTGAACCCATAGTTGAATAACAAAATGCCGAACAACGACAAACCCTCTCTGCGTACCTCTGCGTTAAACAAACATAATCATGATATCAATAACTAGGAGAGTAAAATTTCAGGGAGGTAATGAGTATTGTCAGGTTCAAATGGGTAAGTAAATAATTTGGTCTTGATATTCGTCATCTAAAGCTCCTTCAGCAATAAGTATGAGTTCATTGATTGTTTCACCAATACCCATATCAGGGTTTAAGATAAAAATTCCTGGTACGTGGCGACCTTGACTGAGGTGGTCAGCTAAATGCACGGGCATTGAAGTACGATTATTAGTAACTAGAATAAAGTTATGCTCTTCACACCAAATTAGGATTTCTGGATCTAATGTGCTTTTCATCGGAGTAGATGGTTCTCCAACTGCCCGGATCACCAAACTTGGCTCTCGTCGTCGCAGTTGATTAATATAGATTGGATTCATATTTTCATCCATTAGATACTTGAGCATTAGTTTTCTAATGTATTGCCTCACTTTCCGCCTTTAATTGCATTAGTTTTCTCACGACAGGTGATGGATTACGTCGTTGTTCTTGCCGCATTTTTTGCCCCCAGTCTAACCAATCTGCTATATAGTTACTAATTGTTTCTTGATTATGCAGATAATAAAGAATTGTGGCATAAACTTGTTCGAGGGAAAGAGTCGTATAAATTTTGGCAATTTCTTCTGGAGTACGAGCGCGATAAATGTACTCATACAAAATTGTCTCAATTCCAATCCGCGAACCCTTAAGCCGAATATCATTGGGAGCGAGAATATTGAAATAGTCTTCGATTTGCATAGTGGTCTAACTGCCGTTTAAAGTTAAAACGTAAGATATAGCAATATTATACCATTTTGAACTCTTATGTTTCGTTAAATTCCCGCGATCGCGGAGCGTGTTCTTTCAGAACGTATCGCGCCCTGCTCTAGGGACAAATTCATCCTTGAAATAACGAACGAGAGCCAATTGCCGATTAAAACAAAAGATGCCCAATAATAAGGATGCTGATAATT
>CAKZMA010001361.1 GCA_937127375.1 uncultured Coleofasciculus sp.
AGCAGTTAATCTGGATTCTCAGGATCAATTATCCCATCGCTCATCCTAACGGGTTGAATAAGGATACGGATTAGTGCAAGCGGGTCGTCCGCCCCTACAGGACTTATACACAGGGGGTATGGTTCATGGGATGGACATTGCTGCCTATGTTAAGTTCTGTGAATGTTCCTCAAACCCTTACATAAGGGTTGCTGAATAAGTCTTGTGGGGAGGTAGGGAGCTGGGGAAGCTGGGGAAGCCGGGGAAGCTGGGGGAGAAATGATACATTTTCCCTGATAGCGGTGCAAGGGTATGAAAGGTGTTTACCTTACGTCCTTGAAGATGAGCCAATATCTATGCTAATCAAAGCTTTGATAGCTAAGGGTTTGGGAGTTGTGCAGCAAGTTCTACATAGACGAATGACGTAGCTTGCTTCTTGCGAAAGCGAGTTCTCCGTCGTTAACTTTAATTGTCCCCACCTACTTACCATCTCGGTTTTTCCGGATTTTTGCCGATAACTTTAGTTATTTGTTATAAAAATTCCTACAGACTGTTTGGTATTAGTGCATCAGTACGTAGTACCCTTCTTGGCAACAATAAATTTTCCAAAAAGCACAAAATTGTGGCGTAAAGCTTCAAGATACGGAATTGGGGATCTATAGTAATTTTAAGCGACGCTCATTCGGTAGCATTAGCGGAGGATGAGTAGCTCAAGTCAGCTTATAATAAGCATCACGGGTCATTTAAGGAGTGATGGTCTTTCTATAGTTGGAGTGGTGTGATGGTGACCCTAAAAGTCTGCATGTTTGTTTACAACAACTTCAAGCATGACACAAGAGTCCTGAAAGAAGCCAAGTCCTTGACTCTAGCCGGATATCAGGTGACTGTTGTCGCGTTGCTTGACGATGACTCAAAGCCCTATGAGGAAATTGAGGGTATCCGAATTATTCGGGTGGTGAAAAATCCTCTCGATTTCCGGATTTTAAAGGGGGTGAGTGAGTTTACCCCTCTGGGTGCAGCCCGAAATTTCTGGCGCTGGGGAAAAACAGTAGCCAGACAACCTGTTTCAGTAACGCTCAATGGCTTATATGAGAAACTCAAGCAGCTAAGAGCATGGTTCAAAGCCCCGGAAACAGAGGTTGTGGAAAAGCCGAGTCTGTGGGATTCAATAAAGCAGGCATTTCAACAGGCATGGCAAGATATCCGAAAAAAGGGAAAAAAGGCATACCTTAAAGAAGCTTGGCAGAAAAATCCCTTATTTTTTTTGGGACTTCAGGGACTGTTCTTTTTTACCTACTGTTTTCACCTAGTCGTTAATCCTGTTTACTACTGGGGAATCAAGCGACCTGCCAAGATTTGCTGGAAGCGGTATCTTAAGCGCTGGTTTTACTGGGGAATCAAGCGACCTGCCAAGATTTGCTGGAAACGGTATCTCAAGCGCTGGTGGTACTGGGGAATCAAGCGACCTGCTAAGATTTGCTGGAAACGGTATCTCAAGCGCTGGTGGTACTGGGGAGTCAAGCGACCTGCTAAGATTTTCTGGAAGCGGTATCTCAAGCGCTGGTTTTACTGGGGAATTCAGCGACCTGCTAAGATTTTTTGGAAGCGGTATCTCAAGCGCTGGTGGTACTGGGGAATTCAGCGCCCCGCTAAGATTTTCTGGAAGTGCTATCTCAAACGCTGGTGGTACTGGGGAATTCAACGACCCGCTAAGATTTTCTGGCATCGCCACTTTTATCGAACACTCAGAAAGCTGTTGGTTTCGGTTCATCGCCCCCTGTGTTTTCTAGATTACCACTACAGGAGTCTTCAGGTTGTTACCCAAGAACCAGCCGATATCTATCATGCCCATGATCTAAATGTATTGGCTGTTGCTTATCATGCCGCACAAAGACAGGGAGCGAAACTTGTCTATGACTCCCATGAGTTCTATGTGGAAAGAAACAGGCAATATTCCCTCAGCCGAGTCGGGAAATTTCTGTTGAGTCGCTTTGAAGAGTTTCTGATCCGTAGAAGCGATGCGGTGATTACGGTGAGTGATACAATCGCTAAACAGCTTGCTCAACGCTATCGCGTACCCGTTCCCACCGTAATTTTGAACGCACCTGCTCTCGTTCGCCGTTCCTGCCAGACTCCAGAACAGTCGATACGGCTAGCGCTGGATATTCCTGCTGACTATCATCTGCTTCTGTACTCTGGAGGCATCACCTTTAATCGAGGACTGGAGAAGATTATCGAAAGTTTGCACTATCTGACGGACTGCCATTTTGTGATGATGGGATATGGCTCACAAAAGTACATTGAACAGCTCCAAAACTTGGCGGTGAATGTTGGGGTAGCGTCTCGTGTCTCCTTATTTGGACCGGTGCCCTCAGAAGCAGTAACAACCTATGCGGCTAGCGCGGATTTAGGTATTGCGGCGATTGAGAATGTCTGTTTGAGTTATTACTATTGCGCTCCCAACAAGTTGTTTGAGTATATTTCCGCTGGGTTGCCCGTGATTGCTAGCAATTTTCCGGAGATGCAAAAAATTATTACTCAATATGCGCTAGGATGCACGTTTGACCCCAGTCAACCTGAGGATATTGCCCGAGCAGCACGGGAAGTGTTGAGCAATCGGGAAGGTTTGCATCAGATGAGGGAGAATACATGGGTTGCCTCACAGATGTATAACTGGGAGAATGAGTCCAAAAAACTCCTGGCACTTTACCAAACACTCGGCTAATTTCTATGTCCCTGAGTCCAGAGTATTTCAGATATCTCGAACATTTTGGCAAAACGGTCACGGTTCAAGAGTTATCGGAAAACCCGCATCTACCTAACCTCATTGCTCTGCGTCATGATGTTGATTATGACCTAGATTTGGCTCTGGAGATGAGCTATTGGGAACATGAGCGGGGGATTCGTGCGACTTACTATTTGCTGCATACGGCGAGTTATTGGCATGAATCCCGCTTTTTGGACAAATGTCTTCAAATTCAGGATTTTGGTCATGAGGTTGGTCTTCATTTAAATAGTCTTTCCCAGTGGATTAGGGGTGACATAGAGGATGTGGCATTAAGTTTGGAAAAGTTAATGGCTAGTCTGCGGGAGGTTGGGATACGGGTATCGGGTGTCTCGACTCATGGAGATCGGTTGTGTTATGAATGGGGGTTCATTAATTATTGGTGCTTTACTGAACTCAAACCTACTGATCCCAGTCTAGAATCGGGCTTGTCGGCTGAGGGGATACCTGTCAATCAGGATAGGTTTCAAATTTCCTATCCCGAGTCTGATCAGCTTATTGTAGAGGGTAAGCAGTTTAACTTATGGTCGGTGTCTATGGAAAAGTTAGGACTGACTTATGAAGCCGTCCATGTACCTCACGAATTCTACTACACGGATTCGGGGGGTGGATGGCATCGCTCAACTGATCCGCTGCAATCTTCCCTGAAGTCGGGAAGACACCAGGTTTTGATGCATCCTCTTTACTGGCGCGGTGAAAAAAAGATTTATTTTTTCTTGTCTACGGCGCGATCGGGTTCAAAATGGTTGGCTAATTTTTTGGATCAGGGGACTTCTCTGACAGCCAACCATGAATTTACGCTGAATCATCGCTGTCAACAGGGTGAACTGATTGAGGAAAAGCACACGGCTGAGGGGTTTACGAAACTGGTTACTCATAAGGATGAAGCGAAGCAGTTATGTCTGGAGTCTCGCACTTGGATTGAAGAGTTACCTGGTGATTATGGGGAAGCAAATGTGTATCTGGAGCGTTTTCCGGAGGTGATGACGGAGGTTTTTCCAGATGCGACGTTCATTCATCTCCATAGAAATCCTCGGCAGGTGGTGCGTTCAATTATGAACCGAGACTGGTATGATACTCCAGATGATACCCGACATCCGATTATGGCGGTTCAAGGTTGGCGTGAGATGGGACAATTTGAGAAAGCGTGCTGGTATGTGCGACAGACTAACGAGACTTTGTTTTACTCGTGCCAACACCGTCTGGCGTTTGAGTTGATGGTTAAAGATTTAACCTATCTCAGGAATCAACTGCGATCGCGGGGGATTCCGGTGTTTCCCCGTTTGGCAGCAGCGGAATTTGAAAAAAAGATTAATGTTAACTATAGTGATGAGTTTCCTGAGTATGAAAACTGGTCGTCGCAGCAGAAGGTATTGTTCGCTGCGATTTGTGAGCCGATTGGTGTTGCTTTAGGGTACAATTCTGTCAGCAAGGCGCAACACAGGATTTTTAGTTATCTGGAGGGTTTATTGCTCAAATTTATTTTGCTCAAGTGGAGGGTTTATAGTTTTGCCAAGAAGTTATTAAAATCAAAGTCGGGGAAATCTGTCTGTCAAATAACATTTGGAAAAGATAGGTATCAAGGTTATTCGGTTATGGGTTGTCAGGCGAAGGTGACTGAGAACAGCATAGAAATTGTTCCAGAGGGCGGTAGAAATGCCCACTTGCTTATCGGTGGCGGTCAGTGGTATAAACTTGAAAGTAAAGAGGGATGGAAATCACAGGTAGCGCGGTACTATCGAGGG
>CAKZMA010001362.1 GCA_937127375.1 uncultured Coleofasciculus sp.
TATATCCTTTACCTTGCCATGCTCCCTCCAAGATGGCGCGTTGCAGTGTATCTAAGTGTTTTCCTGTAGTCGTTAAAAGCAGGCGATCGATCCACTGCAACGCTTCCTGAATCCCCATAGCTGTTCAATTAGGTTGTTATTTTGTCTATTTTAGCCCCCATTTTGCCACATTTTTTACCTTTTTAGCTACAAAATATTACCTTTTGTCACAATTTTATTTTTTAGTTTGATTTAAAAGCCCCCCTAAACTTTACTTGTGGAGGTTGGCAAACGGAAAATAATTTGAGAAGATCTATCTATGGAGGTATTTCAAGCAAATTACGCTAGTAACAGCTATTCATAGACAATCCAAGATAGTTATATTTAAAAGTCTATGTAGTTAACACGTAAACGATGAGGGCAAGTTGGCTTTCCTAAAAACTAACTTGCCCTCATCAAGAGTCAGTGAAGGCTCAAAGAAAGTGGGACACTACTTTTTACCTTTATTCTGAGCGTCAAGAAAGGCGCGATCACGAGCGCGATCACGACGACCAGCCTTATAACCTTCCTGACGTTCTTTGGAAGATCCATTTGCGGCGAAGCTATCACCGATGCTGGTAAGCAAGTCTCCGGAAGATCCTTCACCTTTGACCCCACGGTTATAGCCTTCGTTGTATGCATTACTCATTTTACTTACCTCACTGTAGGTACGTGTTGAATGTGGTCTTGAAAGTTAAAAGCGTTTCAAGCTCACACCATCTTTATAGCTCGTTTCCCTAAGCAATGAAAAGATTGCAAATTTGCAACCCCTTTTATGCAAGTTTGCAACAGGGTAACAATATAGGAGTTTTAGAATGACGAAAGAATCAGGAAGGGCATTTCGAGAATTGTTCGAGCAAAAGGGATATAGTCGCAATAAGCTTGCCAATGAATCAGGAGTTGATTTGTCAACAATAAGCAGGCTTGCCAGCGGTAAATTGCATTCAACTGGTCTGGAAAACTTAAACAAAATAGCTCGATGTCTTCAAGTCACGGTAGATGAACTATCAGGAGTTTTTACTAACCCTAAGATATATACCTTTAAACGAAGATCTAGGTTTAATGAATTTTTGGTCGCTTGGGCTGACAATGCTGATTTATTATACAGTGCCCCTGCCTGTGCTTTTATAAGTGGTGAACACTCAGTCGTATTCGGACATCCGGCTGTCTATTTACCGTTGCCACTAAGGCTCTACATTAAATTAGAGCCAAGTCATCAAATAGAAGGAATCTTTATTGATGACTTTAAATGCCCTGACCCAAAAGAGGAGATTAACATTCTGAATACAGAATTAATACAAGCTTACGGTAGTTGCTCAATTGAATATCACAAGCAAGCGTTAACGTCTCTATTTTTATCAATCATCAAACCTTTCTTGAAAAGTGAATTTGATGGTATAGGGTTTAGAGTTAATGTTCTTAGTAGTTTTCCTGTGGCTGTTGGTTTAAACTCAAGTGGTGCTTTTTCAGCTTGCATAGCAAAGGCTTTGTTTTATGAGTTTATGGATATAGAAAAATTCAAGGTTTATTTTGAATTGGTAGATCAAGACAATCAAGAAGTAGCAATGCTATTAGCTTGGGCTATAGAGAACTGTTTTCATGGAGGCTGCTCAAGTGGTGCAGGTGCAACAGTTTCATTTAATGGAAGGCTAGGGAGACATCCTATACTTTATAGCATTTCTAAGCGATCATACTTATCCCATAAACATTTAGATGGATGGAGTTCAGTAAGTATCAGTCAATCAGAGCAAGGTTTTCGGCTCCTCTCTAAAATTAAAAGGTTTGTTTTTGACCCAGGGGAATGTTTAGAAGGTTTACCTGACTATCCTGAACCTCCTCTTTATAATGTCAGTATTCTTTATTCTGGTGTTCCAAGTCGAACAGAAGCTGTTTTGAAAAGAGATGTACGTTCTTATGTTAAAGAATCAACAGAAAGAGTAGCTCATGTGTGTAATATGTTTGATAAGACGTTTAAGGTAGGAGAAATTCAAAGATCTCTAGCGGTACACAGATATGAAATCATCGAAGAAATTTACTTAAACACTCAATTTGATGGTGATAAATCCGAGCAAATGTCCCGCGCTTATTTTGAGATGTTGTCAGAATCACTTGGCAACATAAGTATTTCGACATTCAATTCAATTGTTTCTGACTGGTCTTCTGTTCCTAGCTTTATGAATTCTTATCAAGCTTTACTTTGTGGAATTGGTCTTTCTCACCCTGCGATAGAATCTTTGATTAACCAGCTTAAGTTTGTATCTATGGAAGAACAACTATGCGAAGATCCGTTGACATCTTACCTAGGAATTAAAATAACTGGAGCGGGAAAAGGAGGAGATATTATAACTCTCAGTCTACTTAATAAAAGTAAGCACCAAGATTTATTTCAAAAGATAACAAAAGATGGTTTTTCAATGCACTTTTCCTCCTGTGAATTATCCGACAGTGAATGGAATTCTCCGGTACAAGGTGTAAGAAAAGAACATATACTATGACTTTATAGGAAAATCCAAATATGCCATCAATTAAAATTAACAATATCTACATACAGTATGAAACTCAAGGCTATGATAGTTCTCCATGGGTTATTTTTAATAACGGAATTTTAATGAATGCCAAAAGTGCTTGGGAACCTCAAGTACAAGTTCTCTCTAAGCACTATCGCCTCCTCAGATATGACTTTAGAGGACAAGGAGAATCTGAGCATCCTAAGGAGGAATATACTATGGAGCTGCATGCAGATGATTTAGCAGAACTAATGTCAGCTCTAAAAATTAATAAGGCTCATATAGTGGGGCTGTCTTATGGGGGTATGGTAGCCCAAACTTTTGCTGTACGTTATCCTCAGCTATGCTCTAGTCTTATACTTGCTGGTACAACAAGTGAGGTTGGGTATAAGTTAAAGCTTATCATCAAGACTTGGTTAAGTTATGCTAATAATAATGATTATGAGGGTTTTTTTAATGCAACAATTCCTTGGTTTTTTACATCAAAAACTCTCCTAGAAAAGCCTCATTTTTTAGAGAAGACAAAAACACGATATGCAAGATTAGATTTTGAGGCAGTAGCAAGACTTTGTCGTAGTTTTTTATCTTTTAATCTAACAAGCCAGCTTAATAAAATAAAAGTGCCAACTTGCATTATAGTGGGTGATCAAGATTTACTAACAGAACAGATCTATACGAATATATTGCACAAAAATATTCCCATGAACGAGATTCATATTCTTTCCTATTCTGGTCATGTAGTATGTTGGGAACAGGTGGAAGGGTTTAACACTGTGCTTCTTGGCTTCTTACTTAAACAAACGGCTACCTGACCTTTGTCAATCATTTTGAATCAATGTTCGGCATTTAAACCTTAGTGTCAATAATGGCGAAATTATTGTAGTGCGTTTAGCGAAGCCATGCCGCAGGCTTTGCATCTTGCTCGCTACCCATTCCCAATTTAAATGCATGACAGCTTAACTTACCAAAGCGTTCAGTAATGGTGCGTTACGCTTTCGCTAACGCACCCTACAATTTTATGGTGGAAAATGGGGCAAAATCTGAGCTTACAAACCCAAATCTA
>CAKZMA010001363.1 GCA_937127375.1 uncultured Coleofasciculus sp.
GTTTACACCCCTGAAGCATTCCCTACAGAATTGGCTGATACTCAGATTAACTTGGGCAATGCCTACAGTAACAGAATCAAAGGAGACAAAGTAGATAATTTGCAAAAAGCAAACTATCACAAAAAGAAGGGATTAGAGATAAGAAATCCCAAAGCCCTAGAAGAGTTACAATTTTTCACAGATATATTACGGGCGACGGTAGACAGCGATGGCGATTCTAAAATAGTTTACCCACTCCTAAAAGCAAACCTAGACAAACTTAACGATCGCTTTGCGGATAATCTGCGACTGACGATAACTGATTTGCCTGAGTTTTCACAAGAGGAACGAAAAGCAAAAGAATACATGGCTATGGCTATTGGAGAATTCTGTAACCTCATCCAAGAGTTTCCTCTCGGCAACAAAGCAAGTAATATTGAAATTACTATTGCTGGCTACGAAGAAGTGCTAAACGTTCTTACCCGTAACACTAACCCGAAAAGTTGGGCAGCGATTCAAAATAATTTTGGGATATCCTACCTTGACAGAATCAGAGGAAATAAGGAATATAATTTGGAAAATGCTATTCGCCATTTCAATCTAGCATTGTCTGTTCGCACTAAAGAAAACTTGCCTGATGATTGGGCAGCAACTCAAACTAATCTGGTCAAGGCTTATAGAAATAGAGTCAGAGGAAATAAGGCAGATAATCTGGAAAAAGCTATTGACTCTGCCAATCGGGCTTTAGAAGTGTACACCAAAGAAAAATATCCTTCTAATTGGGCAAAACTTCAAAACAATCTAGGTGCTGCATACAATGAAAGAATTCTTGGAAATAGGGCAGATAATCTGGAAAAAGCTATTAGCTCTTACCGTTCAGCATTGTCCGTTCACACCAAAGAAGAAGAAAAATATCCTTCTGATTGGGCAGCAACTCACAACAATCTGAGTAATGCTTACCTTTACAGAATCAAAGGAGACAGAAAAGAAAATCTCGAAAAGTCGATTGCCTGTGCTACTCTGGCTTTGGAAGTACATACCAAAGAAAATTATCCTTATCAGTGGGCAATTCTTCAAAACAATCTAGGTACTTTATACCTTAGCAGAATCAAAGGGGAAAAGGAAGAGAATATCGAAAATTCGATTGGCTGTTTAGCTCGGGCTTTGGACGTTTACACCCAAGAAAAATCACCGAGAGATTGGGCAAAACTTCAAATTAACCTAGGAAGTGCCTACCTTAACAGAATCAAAGAAGACAAAGAAGAGAATCTCGAAAAAGCCATTAACTATTTCACCCAGGCTTTGGAAGTTTACACCAAAGAAAAATTTCCTGATGAATGGGCAACGATTCAAAGGAATATAGGTAGTGCTTACGGTTACAGAACCCGTGGAAATAGGAAAGATAACCTGGCACAAGTTATTCACTATTTTACTCTAGCTCTGGAAGTTCATACCCAAGAAGATTTCCCAATCCAGTGGGCAAGAACTCAATATAATTTAGGAAGTGCCTATGTTAGGCTTTACAACATCCGTGGAAGTAGGGTAGAAAACCTGAAAAATGCTATTCTCCATTTCAATCAATCTTTGGAAATTCACACCCCGCAAGCCCATCCGATTGAATGTCTTAGCATCTCCCGCAACTTAGGTGATCTCCACTTTACTCAAGGCGACTGGGGAGAAGCCATTAATACCTATGAACAAGGGATAACCGCAGTCGAACTCAGTCGCAGTTGGGCAAGCACTGACGATCGCCGCCAAGAGATTTTATCAGATGCGATCGCTGTTTACGCCAACATGGTACAAGCCTGCATTAACAATAACCAGTCAGACAAAGCCATTGAATATGTTGAGCGTAGCAAAACTCGGAATTTGGTTGAACTCCTTGCCACCCGTGACATCTACCCCAGAGGCAACATTCCTGAAACTGTCCTCAACGAACTGAAGCAATTGCGGCACGAAATCGCCGCAGAACAACGGAGTCTAGATATTGCCGAGCAGAATCGCTCAGGCGGCATAATTTTTGATACTGGTGAAGCGATGGGCTGGGATTCAGTAGCTTGGCTAAAAGACCGCGACCGCCTGAATCAATTACTTCAACAACTAGATAATCTGATTACCAATGAGATCGATCCCGTAGACCCCAGCTTCAGAGCTACCCAACAGGTTGAGCCTATCTCCTATAGAGAGATTCAAACCCTTGTAGGTGATCGCGCTGCTATTGTTGAGTGGTATATCACCAATGAGAACTTCCACACGTTCATCATCACTCATCAATCACAGCATCCCCTAGTCTGGTCATCCTCTGCTGAGGAAAGACAAGCTCTAATGGAATGGCAAAATGAATATTTGCAAGACTACCAACAAAACCGAGAGCAGTGGATTGAGAAACTGTCAGAACGCCTCAACCGCCTCTCAGAAATCCTGCATATTGAGGAAATTATTAATAGTCTCCCCAGTAACTGCGACCAAATCATTTTAATTCCCCATCGCTTTTTGCACTTAATTCCCCTGCATACTTTGTCTCTACCTGAAGGAGATTGCCTCCTAGACCGCTTCCCTAGAGGTATACGTTATGCCCCCTCCTGTCAACTATTGCAACTCACTCAAAATCAAGAACGGTCTAATTTCGATCGCCTCTTGGCTATTCAAAATCCCAATAAAAACTTGCCCTATACAACTGTTGAGGTGGGAATTATCCAGCATTGCTTCCCCCGCGCTGATGTTTTTGTTGAAGATGCTGCCAAAAAAGGAGCGATTTTAGAAGTAAAGATTAAAGATGATGGCACAAGAGAGGTCATTCAAAACCCACAATTAAGCTTGGCAAACTGCACTCACTTCTCCTGTCATGGAGAGTTTAGTTTTGAATTTCCTCTAGACTCGGCATTGTTATTAGCAGAAGAACGTCTCACGCTTGGCGAAATTTTTGACCTCGACCTCTCCCAATGCCGTCTCGTTACCCTTTCTGCCTGTGAAACGGGTATCGCAGACCCCACCAGCATCAGCGATGAGTATATTAGTCTGCCCAGTGGCTTTCTTTATGCAGGTAGTCCCGGTGTGGTCAGTAGCCTTTGGATAGTCAGCGATCTCTCTACAGCATTCTTGATGATTCAGTTTTATCAGAATTTGCAGGATACCCAGCAGTATCCTAGTGTAGCGATCGCTCTGAATAAGGCTCAACTTTGGCTCAGAAACCTTACCAAGAAGGAATTGGAAATATGGATGGATCAAGACCAGTTAAATTTAGATCCAGCGGTTAAGATGAGCTTAAAGCGTCGATTAAATAAAATGTCTGATGATGCTCAACCCTTTGAATCACCTTTCCACTGGGCAGCATTTTGTGCCATTGGACAATAATAGAAGAAAAGTCGCTATTAATAACACCTTTGCCAATCAGGAAAAAAATTAATGAACTACAAAATCACAGCAGTATTTGAGGCTTTATTTGAGCAAGGAAAAGACCTCTTTGAAACTGGTCATTTTAAGGCTTCTCTGGAGCTATGGCAACAGCTACTAGTGATGTCTCAAGAAGCTATAAACCTGCACCAAGAGGTTAAAGTCTTAAATGCCCTAGGTAATACCTACAACGCCTTGGGCGATCATCACCAAGCTCTGAAATCACATCAAAAACAGGTTACTTTAGCACAAAAAATCAATGAATGCTTAGGAGAAATAGAGGCAAATATTGGTTTGGAAAATACTTATTTTTTCTTGAATAAGTACCAGAAATCAATTAACTACAACCAAAGAGCTTTGGTTATAGCGCGAGGTACAGGGAATGAGCTAGAAGAAGCGATCGCTTTGGGAGGTTTGGGCAATGCTTATTTCCTTTGCTGAGGAACCTGCCTAATGTAGGTTAGAGGAAAAACGTCAATCAGAGGTTGTGGAAAAAGGAAAAGCAATGAGGAAAGAACAACGCCAAGAAGCATATCTAAATTTAATACATCAATTACTGACCTGCCCTGATGGTCAAGAACCAGAAGTTTTGGAAGCCAATCAAGACTTAATGGATGATGGCTTGGTAGAAACAATAAAATCTACTGTAGAAATTTTGACCCAGCAAGGTGATAAAAAAACTGCCGAATTTCTACAATATACTATTACCTTCATTAATAAATGGATACGTCATCAAGAGCAGATGCAATTAATCCACATTTTACTAGACCGTCCTAGAGAAAAACAAAAAATTCTTAACGATAACGCCGAGTTAATAGATGCTCAATTAGTGGATGGCCTGGAGTATGAGGCAAAGCAGGCCGCAGAGCAAGGAGATCAAGCAGCTACAATTTTTTTATTAGAAATCGCGGCTGATATTTCTGCCAAAGTTGGAGGTTATTTAGATTGGGGAATTAAGAAACTTGAAGCAAACTACTTATTGCTAGAACGGGGGATTAAACAACAGCAAAGCTCTCAGTTTCAATCAGCACTCAAATCTTTCCAGAAATCTTTGCGTATTTATCGAGAGATAGAGGACAAATGGGGAGAAGGAGAAGCTTCAGGAGCTATAGGTAACAACCTCATGTTTCTGGGACGCTATGACGAAGCAATTCAATATAATCAACAACACTTGGAAATTGCCAGATCTATTCAAAATCGCGAAGGAGAAATGGGCGCTTTAGGTAATCTGGGCAATGTCTATGCTTCTCTTAGCGAACATAGTGAAGCAGTTAAATTTTATCAACAACAGCTAGATATTGCTCAGGAAATACAAAATAACCGAGGGCTGATGAGCGCTTTGGCAAATCTAGCAATATCACTTTATAGCCTGGGCAATCTTGGTGAAGCGATTCAAACTTCACAGAAATCCCTGGAAATAGCTAGAGAAAATCAAGATCGTCATGCTGAAGGAGCTGTATTAGGAACTCTAGGTATTAGTTATTATGGATTAGCGAATTATCCTCAAGCAAAGAAATATTTTGAAGCACAATTAAAGATTGCACGAGAAATTAATGATCTTTATCAAGAAGGAAATGCTCTGGGAAATCTAGGTCCTATTTATTTTGCCCAAGAAAATTTTTCTAAAGCTGTGGAACTATTGGATTTGGCATTAGCAATCCATCGTAGAATTCGTAACCTAGTGGGTGAGGCAAGCTCTTTGGCCAACTTGGGGCATACTTACTCTGCTTGGGAAAAGTATGGGAAAGCTATTTGGTGCTATGAAAGATGCTTATTGCTGACAAAAATACTTGGTAATAAACAACTGGAAGGTCAGGTGTTGGGAGGATTAGGATTAACATTTCTTTCCAGCAAAAACTACCGCAAGGCAATTGAATACTCTCGACAGCATGTGGATATTGCCAGGGAATTTGAAGACCTTGCCAGCGAAGCCAATTCTCTGAATAATCTTGGTGTGGCTCTTCTTTTTTCTGGCAAGCCTGTAGAAGCAGAGGAAATACTGCGCGACGGAATCAGTCGTTTTGAGAAGCTTAGGAAAGGACTACAAGTATTACCAGCTCAAGATAGAGATACCCAGAAAATCTCAGTTTTTGAGCAACAAATGCGCTGTTACGTCACCTTGCAAGAAGTACTAATTGCTCAAAACAAAATAAATGAAGCTTTAGAAGTTGCAGAGAGAGGACGTACTCGTGCATTTGTGGAGCTATTAGTTGAGCGGTTATTGTCTCCTGACCTTGCTCAATCCACAGATATACTCGATCGAGTCTCTACAGAGTCCCCTACTATCACTCAAATCCAAAAACTGGCTCAAGAGCAAGAAGTTACTTTTGTTGAATATTCAATTCTCCATGATTACAAAATTATTGATACAGGTTCTAATGCGATCAGATTAACCACTGGATTTAAACTCTTCATTTGGGTAATCCAGCCTACAGGTGAAATCGCTTTCCAACAGCTTGATTTAAAAGAACAATTAGATCCCCTAGGAGATACTTTAGAAAGTCTTGTTCTCCAAGCTAGAGAATCTATCGGCATTACGGAAACACAGCAAAATTCCTCTGCTTCTGTTAATCAGGAGTCTAGTCTAAGCTCTCCTTTAATATCCAAGGAGTTGCAGCAACTACATCAACTCCTAATTGAGCCCATCGTTCATTTCCTTCCCAATAACCCCAATGCCCCTGTCTTTTTTATTCCTACAGGGAACCTCTTCCTCGTTCCCTTCCCAGCTTTGCAAGATGAAGAAGGCAAATTCCTTATTGAAAAACACACCATCCTTACTGCACCTTCCATTCAGGTACTGGAGTTAATCCAAAAACAGAGCAAACAAGCGCGGGAAACTTCCCTTGAAGCCTTAGTGGTGGGAAATCCCAAAATGCCCACAATTCCTCTAACTCTTGAAACCTTAAGCCCACTAGAATGGGCAGAAGCAGAAGCCAACGCGATCGCTCCTATTTTCCACACCCAACCCATCACGGGTCAAGCTGCTACCAAGGTCAATATTGTCGAGCAAATCTCCAAAGCACGAATTATTCACCTTGCCACTCATGGTCTATTGGATGATATTCGACAATTGGGTGTACCAGGAGCAATTGCACTAGCTCCCAGCAATAATGATAACGGTTTCCTTACTGCTGGTGAAATTTACCACATGAAGCTAAATGCTCAATTAGTTGTGCTAAGTGCCTGTAGTACGGGACGGGGTAGAATTACTGGAGATGGAGTAGTGGGGCTTTCCCGTTGTCTCATCGCGGCAGGAGTACCCAGTATCATTGTTTCCCTTTGGTCAGTAAATGACCAATCTACCGCCTTGTTGATGGTTAAGTTTTACCAGATTCTCCAGCAGGGAATAACAGCTACCGTTGCTCTCAATCAGGCTCAACTCTGGCTCAGGGACATTACGAAGGCTGAATTAAAAGCCTGGATAACAGCTAATTCCCTTCCACTTGACCCCACAATGCGGCACGATCTCAATAAAAGACTTCACAAGTTGCAAGATGACCAAAAACCCTTTCGAGACCCGTTTCACTGGGCTGCATTTTGCGCGATCGGGCAATAATGAACGAACCTCGATAGAATACAGACTTGAGATTACCAGTCCAAGCTGCCCAAATCATGAACGAAATACCCCAATCTTTGGGACTGCGTAGTCCTAGCCTTACCCTGTATGCCTTCCATCTTCGCAACAGCATCAATCAGGGACTAGAACCAACCGTACTATCAGCACCTAAGTTGTGGGAACAGTTAGTCAAGTTGGGAAACGCACTCCACATTCAGGAACTACAAGCTTTACGACAACAACTGATATGTTATGAAGGCGATCGCTATTTTCCAGAAGCCGAAGATATTTTGGGAGCCGAATACTTTACCTTATTACAAAATCAAGAACCCAGTCTACTCTTCCAAGTTACTCCTCTAGCTGGTGAATTGGAACTTCAGGGATTGCTCTGTCCTTTTCGCTTACACGATACCTATGCGATTGATCTGACTTTATATTCTAAAGATACTTTTACACTACCACAATTAAGTTATTTAAATAGCAAAAACCTTATATTACAAAATATTCAGACTTCTTTAGGACAAACACTATTGCTGTTTGGTCAACCATTAGAACGGCAAAATAACTATCAAGATTTTGCAGATGCTTGTGTTGCCCAATTATTTCCTAGTAAACATTTAATAGAGTTAGTTGATACAGGTCGATTGTTGGGAAATCCGATTTTTGAGTATGAAACTGGACTAACCAACCCAGCCAATAAACTTCATATTCTAGTTTGGTTCAAATGCCAGGATATGAATTCAATCCACATGGATAGAGTAGCTGAAATTCTGCTTCATCTGCTGTGGTGTCGCCATAAAATTCTCTATGTCTATCACCAGTCTCGCTGGTGCGTAATTCAAGCAAAAAAACTTTCCGGCAGCTTGAATCAGCATAGAAGCAACTTTAGTGAAATTTCTGAAGCACCCAATCGGCGATCGCATCTGATAAGCTTACACGCCAAATTACAGCAGGTGGAGCTGGATTATACTAACTATCTACACGACTTGGCAGAACACGAAAAAACAATCGCCATCAATAAACTCAATTACAAAACTTACTTGGAAAAGCTAGAGAAGCTCCCAGACAGTAAGTTGAGCTTTTGTCAAGAGTTTTTGCGGTTCATCCGCAATAAATTTCAACAGCAAATTCAAGTAGATCGGGACTACCTGGCGACTGGGCGCGATCGCTTACAACACCTCATCGCTAAAGTTCAGGATACCATTGCTGTTGAACCTGTTGAGAGCGAACCCTGGTTGGGCAGGAATCCTGTAGAGACGGAGCAACAGTTTGCTCCGGCTTGGTCAAGGAGGTTACATTATCAGGATGACTCCTTAAAAGACGATATGGCTGGGATTCCTCCTGAAATATATAGTCGATTGTATGAAGCTTTGTTAGATTGTGACCAATTTGATGACGCTCAAAGATTAAGAAATTTCTTTAAAGCACATGCTCCACTTAGACCTTGGCGACATCGGTGGAAAGCCAGTAGTCCGCCTGAACTGGTGGAAGACGCGATCGGCTTCTTAAATGATACAGCATTTCTCAGTCTAGTGAGGTACAGTAGCAACAATGAGTAAACCATCC
>CAKZMA010001364.1 GCA_937127375.1 uncultured Coleofasciculus sp.
AGAGCCGTCGTTTGAGGGTTTCTTTATCCATAGCGTTTGTTTGAGCGCGATCGCATTCTGAACCCGTTGGCTCGACTGCGATAGATTTTATCTACATGAACGGATTCCTGATAAGTTCCTGTGTAGTTATAATAAGCTTCTATTTGAGCTTATCACGTCGATTCAATCCAAGTATGTTTGCGTATATTTTACGCAAATTAATTCTTTGCCCAAAAAAGACAACCAAGATCCTCAGAAAAGCAGGTGATTATCATTCTCATTCCACTTTTCATTATCAATAAACTGCCATCTTTTTGAGGGAAATAGGGGTGAAATGCTTTTTCTGCCAAGCTTTTGATCTGCTTGTCACCCCTTCAGCTTTTCTTATTTGCGTTTCCGCTTTCGTGTTTTCAGGGGAGCGATAAACGTATTGTACATAAATACGTCTCGTGGCAAGGTAACAAGATGGAGAATAAGTTGTGCTACCCTTTCTGGAGGAATTGTCACCGTTGCTTTAATGCCGCTTGAACCGTTCTGCTCCCAAAATGGTGTATCCACTGAGTCAGGCAAAATAGTCTGGACTCTAACACCATAGCTAGAAACTTCCTCAGCCAACGATTCTGACAGGCCGATGATGCCAAACTTTGAAGCACAATAAGGACTATCAAATGCCCGCCCTTGGCGTCCTGATGAGGAGGAAACATTAACAATGTCACCTTGCCTCTGCTCAATCATAGTAGGTAATACAGCACGATTACTCAGAAATGTTCCTGTTAAATTGGTTTCAATAATGGCGTCCCATTCATCTACTGAAGTATCCGCTAGGGACTTGAGGGTTCCACCTAAACGGAGAATTCCTGCAGAGGCAACCAAAACATCAATGTGACCAAAACGCTCAAGTGTTTTCTCAGCCATTTCATTCATTTGATTTTCTTCCCGAACGCTGAGTTTAAGACTCAAAATATTTTCCTGGTCACCGATTGCTTCCAACTCTTTAACCGTGTTATCCAGGCGTTCTTTATTAATGTCAACAAGTACTATCTTTGCCTTCTGACTAAGAAAGAGCTTAGCGCAGGATTTTCCAATACCACTACTAGCACCTGTAATAATACAAACTTTTTCCTTGAGAACATCCTCTCTGTGGATTGTCATTCTTAGTTGTCTCCTCTACTAATATGATTCAATCATAAAATTTCAAAAAAGGACAATTTAATTAAGATTATTGGCTGTCAATTTTAGCCGATTTTTGTAACTTTTATCAGTCAGCCTCAACTGCAGATCTATTATTAACTTCGTCGCAGGCTAGCTAAGGGAAGGACATGGGGATGAATTGATATTGTATCAGGTGGTTCATTAATCAAATAAAGCACTGAGGTTGCCAATTCTGCGGCACTAATGTTACCTCCATACCGACGGGCGATTGCCGTCTTAGCAACCATTGGTGTCCGTACCATACCTGGAAACAGAGCCTGAACCCGAATTCCCTTGGGAGCCACTTCCTGGGCTAAAGATTCAGTCAACCCCACCACACCAAACTTGGAAGCGCAATAGGCAGGGGAATAGGGTTCTCCCCGTAACCCACGGGGGGTTGTTGAAGAGCAAATATTAATAATGTGTCCCCAACCTTGATGCATCATCTGAGGGAGTACCGCACGGTTACTGAGGAAAACCCCCTTTAAATTGACATTCAAGATAGTATTCCATTCACTTAAGGGTAAGACTGTCGTTGGATAGGGCATGAAGCGCTTCAAGTTAACACTCCGTCCAACTCCGGCGCTGGCAATCAAAAGATCGATCCGCCCAAAAGCCGTAGCCGCTTCATTTGCCATTTGTTCCATATCCTGCTCTTGGGTAACGTCTAGGGGTAGACCTAGATGTTTTTCAGGACAGTGAAGTAAGCTAAGGGTTTGCTTAATCCGTTGGAGATTGAGTCCAACAACAACAATCTGATAGCCTTCACTGGCGAGGGCAATACAGATTGCTCGACCAATTCCACTGCTGCCTCCAGTTACAATCGCAACCGAGTTACTCATCGCGCTAATCCTGATAGAAATTGTTGCAGTGTAGCCACAAACTCTTGAGGCTTGATAACGGGGTGAAAATGTCCTGTTTCAGAAATGATCACCCCCCGACAATCGGGAATGATCTCCTGCAACTTCCTGTAAGTTGGCAGACAGTGGGAATACTCACCGTAAATAGCGCAGGTAGGCATTGGAAGCGTCCTTAGTTCAGCCTGAGATAATTTATCCCCTTTGTCAAACTCATCTACAATAGTAGTTTTTTCTACAAGTTGTTGCCAGCGCTCTCGACCTTTAAGACCCAGTTCTCGGCTTTTGAGGGACAGCTTATTTGCCTTCCGTTGTGTGCTACGATTTACATCCCTGTAAATTCGATCAAGCTCCAGTAACATCCTGAAATCCATAACCGCATCATCATCAGGTAACGTAGCTCCCATCATTTTCATCTTTTGCTTCCAAATAGACCAGTAAGACCAGTCTTTGAGTTTCATCACTCCTGGTTGAAGGCATCGAAACAAAGTATCTGCAATCGTTAACGTTGCTACTTGTTCAGGATAGGTACTGGCAAAACAGGTTACTGTCCGTGCCCCCAAACTATGCCCAACTAGATGTGCTTGAGTAATCTCTAAATGAGATAATAGCCCTCGCAAATCCTCAACTAGATGGTGTCTATCATAACCAGATTGAGGAATGCTACTGTGTCCATGCCCTCGTAGATCAAAAACAATGACGTTGTAGTTCTGTGCTAAGGCAGATGCAATGCCAGGATACCAGAACGCCAGATTGGCAGCGAGACCATGAACCAGAACGATTGGTTCGCCCTTCCCCAAACATTGGTAGTGTAAATCCACACCGTTTACCTCAATCTTAGGCATAGATAAATGCAAATTAAGAGGGTTTCTGACAATAGGGACTGTAGCAGCTTCACTCCATATATCCTAGTAATTTTAGTTGCTCCATCAACGCTGCTTTTTGATCTTCGGAAGCATTTTTTTGGGCTGGCTTTTCATCACCACTAGGTTGTTGATTTGATGGCTTTTCTAAATCATACAGCACCGGGGAATGGCTCCGATCACCATAGGTTACAGGAGAGTTTTGCAAACTAGATCGTTTAATAATTTCAGTTGGCATCCGACCCTCTAAATCTGAGGGAATTGGTACTCCTGCAAGATAAAGCATCAGTGGAGTTATGTCCAAGATCGAAATGGGGTCAATGTGTTCACCAATTTTGATATCAGAACCGCGACCAATAAAGATGCCATTTGGTCGATGAGTACCTCCAATCACCTTGCGTTCCTCAACGATTTCGGGAGATTTTAGGATCGAAACAAAGCCCCCATCATGAAGATTCACGATAATATCGGGGGAAGTCTCAATGAAGTGCTTATTGGCAAGCTTTGCTTCATTGAGATAAACATTGACAAAAACAGCAGTATTATTTTTAGGGTGACGGTAATCTAACAATTTTTGCTGCAACTCCTTGCAAAAAGCACGATATTTTTCTGGAGCAACGCCATTTCCAGTTCCACTTCGATCAACTTTTACAAAGATGCTATTGCTACTGGCTGTCATGCAGTATGCAGTTGTTTTCTCCAAGTCAAACAAGGTACGGTTATCTTTGACATACTCTGAGGCTTGACGACCTAGTCCCTCAACTTCGGCTTTCTCAGACCAAGTGAGATAACCATTGCGTGATAACCACTCATTGATATAAACCACATCTGTTGTTGGACCAAAGCCATGATCCGAAGTCATAATAATATTAGCTTCAGAACCGGCAAGATTGACAATTTTTTCAATTGAATGGTCAATTAGACGATAGTAATCTAGGCAAAAATTCCGAATGTAGGTATATTCAGGACTTGGATTGGGTTCAACGAGTGCTGGATCGATATAGTTCCAAAATAAATGCTGTAGTTTATCAGTTCCATCAAAGACCAGTGCTGTGATCTCGGTAGGGTCTGTCTTCATCAAATGACAAATGAATTGCGTCCAAGCAGTATCTCGCTCAAAATGCATTCGTAGCCAGGCTTCTTGTTCCCCTTCGGCAAGACCCCACATGGCTCGCTTCTCTTCATTAATATCCATGCCCAAGTCTTTGTAATCAAAATCTGGGAAACTCTTTAGCATTTCAAACAAAGATTCGGGATAACAAGCACTGCGTAGATGCTTCCAACCCGTAAAACCACCAATTATATAGCCATTAACTTTAGGGGGAGGGGACATTCCGTAGAAGTTGAGGCTGGTGACACGTTTCCCGTGACGATTGGCAATTGACCACAGGGTTTCGCAACGAATGTCTCGAAAATCATAGGGTCTGAAGAGAACGTTACTTGCACCAGGGACAGGTCGAAGGAAATCAAAGATTCCATGCACCTCGGGGCTACGACCAGTCACCATTGAGACCCAAGCAGGAGGTGTAAGGGGATTCGGAGTTGATATCAGGTCTCCATGAACTCCACCGCTGATAAACTGTTTGAGGTAAGGCATTACCCCAGCTTCCATTAAGGGCTTGAGCAGATAGAAAGTAGCTCCATCTAGCCCAATCATGACAACTTTTTTCATGACAATCCATTATTGTTATTTTTCAAGCAACAGGTTTCCGCAATTCTTCTTCAAGGAAGTCAACAACTTCTGATACCACCAAATCATCAACATAGTCTCCTTCTTCCATAAACAAATGTTCAAAAGGAATATTTTTACGATTTAAGCGTTGTTCAATGGCAACAACTAGTTGGACTACGTCGATTGACTCAAAAGCCAAATCTTCCATTAAGCGAGTTTCAGCATGAATCCCTCCTTCAATCTCTAAATCCCAATCTGCTGTCATACTTTCTAGAATTTCAATTAATTTTACTTGAATTTTTTCTCTACTGAGTAAATCTTTTGTTTGTTCTGACATAGCTCTGTTCCCTTTAAAAGCTTGAACGGTAAATAAATCTCAATCTCAACTATTTAAATGATCAAGTCAAACTATCCAAGTTTAGCGTGGATAATGACAAATGGCTAAAACCTCCTGATTATTATTGAACCATATTTTTACTTGACAGTAATAGTTATGCCAAATCACCGTGACTAATTGTTCAGTGGTAACATAGTCAGTTATTTGCCAATGCTTTGGCAATGTATCCAGCGTCGGTAGTGCTTTAGCTGCTGCTACTTTAGCACTCCAAAAAGCTGCGATAGTTTCTGGATCATAAGGATCGAATCCTGAAGCAATCATCCATTGGAATTCTTCTGGTGTCCAATTCTGCCACTTAGCTGGATCTTGGGCGATGGGGGCAAAAGGCTGTAGATGAAGTCCAGTTTTATATCCGGGAACTACCAGGGTGGCAACAACATGGGGGTGGGAAAAGCATAGAGCAATGTCAGGAATCTCGGTCATGGCTTGTAACTCAGGACAAACTGCATAGAGTTGACCTGTTTGCGTGGTATGAATCTCAATTTCTGCGGGGGCAACCTGCACATTGAAAACCTGCTCTGCCCATTGACGAACAACGTCTTTAGCTACAATCTGTTGGAGCAACCAGGAAATTCGCTGGGAATTTTGTCCTGAAGCCTGATGCCAGATCTGGCGTTCAGCTTCGCTTAAGGTCAAGTGGGCTAAAATCCTTCCCCAGATACCGTAAGAACTACTGAAGAAGATAGCTCTTTTAGGCCAAATCCGCCGCAGAAAGAGTCCAGACTCTGCCTGAAGCCAAGGGCTGGAGAGATAAGCAATTTTGGGATCAACGCTACATTCATAATAATTCGTCTGGATTTCAAAGTAGCGATCACGCCATTGTTCAATCCGCACAGAAACTTGTCCATGTTGATCAAGTAAATCAAAACTCGAGTTGGTCAACTTATCTCCTGTGAATTGGAGAACACCACGAGTCAACACTTTGCTACCAGGAGATGCCGGAGGCGCATAAAGATAAATGGCTTCCGCCGAGTAGGGGAAGACCATAAAATTACATCTACCCATTAAATCTGCCGCCCAATACCAGACTAACTGTCCCACACTATCCAGTAGACCTGCATCAGTTTGAAAGAATGGGTTGGGAATATGACTAAAAAAGTTTTGGGTACTCAGAACTTGCAAATCAGCATCAATTGTTTGCTCTCCCCAGTGATGAATATGGGTAACACCCTGAAGTCGTGGTTTGTGGAACATACCTGTATTGTATAAGTTCTGCGAGTTCCACATGGACATGAAAGCTGTTTCCGAGGGAATGGGTAAAGGTTCTGGGGAAACTGGATAGGTTTTCCCTAAACGAACCGTTCCTTCAAAAACAAGAAGGGGACGGGGATTACCAGAAATAATTTGGAAAAGGCGAACTCGAACCTCACCACTGTTAGCATCAGAACTGGGTTGTCGCTCAGCCTCAAGTTCTAGTTGAATTTCTCCTTGGTCTAGACTCAGCCAGCGATAGGCTCGCAAGTGATGAAAACTAATGACTCCTAACTCTCCGCCCACTAAGTAAACCGCTGCCTCTGCTATCATTTCCATACTAAACGTGAAAGGGATAACGGGTAGAGGTAAGAGCTGGGGATGGAGAAAGGAAACCTGACCCCCAAGGGTGTGGTCTTTGAGGAAAATATCTTGATCAATTTGGAACAGTCGTTCTGTTCGGAGTCGTGTTGCTGTCTGATCAATTATTTTTCCAAGCAGCGGAAAATAAGACTCGACTGGATTTTCTATCTCAGGAGAAAAGATATCAGCAGATTGAGTCTGAGGATATGAGGATGGAGAGGGGAAGTCCGATGGGACGATTGACTCCCGTAATTGAGTTTTTATCGTTTGAATGAGTTCCGGTTCTATCTCAATAATTGGTAAATCCAGAGAAATTTTAGGTCGTTGCTTTTGCGTCTGAGTAGATTCAGTTGCCAGCTTATCTAAGTCAAGGACAGTGGGTTGGCGCAGTTGATAAAGCTTGTTGAGTTTCAGGGGGACTTGATAAACAAATAAACGTCCAAGCAAATGCTGGATTTGCTCAAGACCAGAACGTCGATGGTTATCGGTTGCTAAAGCTAAGTGCTCCTTCCCCTTGAGAATATCTCCAACAAAGCCCGTGAGTGTCCCCTTCGGACCCACTTCAATGAAAGTGTTAACGCCTTCGCTATAAAGTTTAGTAATCGTTTCTCGGAACCGCACCTGACTCACCCAATGATCTGCCGCTAAAGCTCGAATTTTGTCAGGTTCAGTGGGAAAAGGCTCACAGGTTACACAGCTATACTGAGGAGTTAATGCAGGTTTAACGTCCATGCTCTGATAAAAGGGGAGTAACGCATCCCGAACCACTGTATTGATTGGTGTATGATTAGCACGGCTATAGGGAAGGCTAGCGCAGATCCCACCCGTTTGCTTGAAATGGTCAATTAAATTGTTCGCCTCTGGGCTATCCCTTGAGCATTCACCAAACAAAACAACTTGGTTCGGGCAATTGTCGATGGCTATATGAACCGGGACGGGGGCAGTTTCAAGTAGCTTTTGTAGTGTTGCCTCTTCAACACCGCCTACGGTAAAAAGAATCCCTTCGAGGGTACTGATTTCTGCCTCAATCCTTTGATAAATCTGATTGAGTTGCGCCATTACCTTTACTAACTCTGATCGATTTTCTCCAACAGGTAAAATACCAGAGATTCCGAGGGCAATAGTTTCCCCGACGCTATGACCCAAGATTAAATCTGGCTTAATTTCAAACTCCCTTAATAGGTCATAAAGTGCCCGTGCAGCAGCGAAGTTTAACTCTGAGGCAATCCCTTGAGCATGGATTTGGGCTTTAAGGTAGGCTTGGGTTTCTGGAGTAAGAGCAGTGGGTGGCGGGAACGCGATCGCGCTGGGTGGACAATCTCGGTCTTTGGCAAAAACTTCGTCGATGAGATCAAACCACTGACGCACAATCGGAAAATGTAAGCAGAGGTCAGCCAACATATACGGATACTGTCCCCCTTCGCCAGAGAACAGAAAGGCAATTTTACCAGCCTGAGTTCCTTCAGCATAGTAAATGCCTGTACGAGTTTGCCACTGCTGTCGGTCTGGGTCAATCAGTTTTTGGGTCGTTGTGTCCAGTTTGTTAACCAAGTCTTGGGTATCTTGAGCCAGAATCGCAAGGCGACACTGCCCAGAGAGGGGTTGTTGCACGAGAGTAGAGGCTAAATCAACCAGAAGGATTTCAGGATGCTGTGCCAAAATCGTCTGTAAACGGTTAATCTGCTCTATCAGGGCTGAACGAGTTTCAGCAGCTAGGACAAAGAGTTCAATTGACCAGTCCCGATATAAATGGGGAGTCTCTGGGGTTCGCTCTCCAGGATATTCTTCCAGAATCGCATGGGCATTGATGCCCCCAAAACCAAACGCATTGACCCCTGCTCGCCGGGGAATTTCAGTGTTGCCATGAACCCAAGGTCTAGTCTCAGAATTCAGGTAAAAGGGTGTTTGCTCAAGCTCTAAATCAGGATTGACTTCGTCGCAGAGGGTAGGAGGCAAAACTTTATGGTAAAGAGCTAAGGCAGTCTT
>CAKZMA010001365.1 GCA_937127375.1 uncultured Coleofasciculus sp.
TAAGTCGGATAAGATAAGTTGTTTTGGGTCTTCAAGGGTGATATATTTTTTGTATGCATTCATGGCTTTACTTTAAAGTTTAGTCTGTCTTAGCTTCTATCTGCGCGATCGCTTCTGCTGGTGACATTTTCCCAGATATGACGGACGTAATCCCAGGTAGATATTGATCCATCATCATGACATTGGTGTAAACTAACTGTTTAATTATTTCCGAACTAATATCATTATTTTTCACGTCAATACTGGTTTTGTAACGAACTTCACCGTCATCAAAATTTAACTCAAAGTTGCCGATAATCATGCCATAATTGGCTCTAGAGAGAAACTCTCCTACAGCCCGACGTTTAGGTTTTGGAACTTTGGCAGGACAAACGGAGTAAAAGACAAATTGCTTCTGTTGTTCTCTGGCTTGGGCATAGCAGTCACATTTTCCATTTTTTCCCTCGAAGGCTAGGTGTAATGCTGATTGTCCTTTTATCTGGGCAAACGACCAATTGTCTTCTTTGAAGAAGTTTACAATTGACTGAAAAAGTGATTGTGTCGATGGAGTATCTTGAGGCTTTGCCTTGGGAGGTTCTTTTGGTGGCGGTGGGGTAGTGTTTTGATTGGAGCTTTCAGGAATATTTTCTGCCAAGTTTCTCAAAAAATTAGTAACTGCCCCAATTGATTTAGTGGTAATTTCTTTGGTAGCCGTGTCCAGACCGAAACCTGTTAAATCTTGGAAGAGGTTAGTGATACTCTCAGATATTTCTTCTTTAGAAGAACTGGCGACAGATAGTCCCAAAAGACTAAAGTGAGACCATAAGGTGCGATAGCCTACCTCTCCTGACTTTTGAAATTGTTTGACTGACAAGGCTAACCAATTCTCAGTAGCTAGAAGGGGGTTTGGAGAGTTGTCATTATTAGACGATTCAGTTTTAACCGTTTCTGATTCTCCCGATTTCTGCTGCTGGGATTGGTTTAAAAGGTAGGCTGCGGCTTCCGAAGCATTGGTAGCGTGTTTGAGGAGGTGGGGTAGCAAGTCGGGTTTAAGACTGGCTTCGATTTGGATATCGGGTGAGGGTTGAAAGTCGCCGCCAGTGGGGGAAATCCGCACAAAGGGATTGAGATTGAATAAGGCGTTAGTTTCAATGCGTTGATAGAGACTTAGGTTAACTAGAAAGATGAGACGACACTCAATAATTTCGTTTTCTTTTTTAGTTAGTGTTAGGTTTACTGCACGCACAGTTAAGGATGAGTTTAAGGAGTCATACAAGATTAGTTGGATATCTGTTTGATGATTTTCTGTTTTTGTGACCATGCATCATTATCCCTGAACCAAATTGACTTTTTCTCTTAAATCAGCATTGCTTCAAGTTCATTCACTGGCATCTTCTGGCTACCATCGCCCGCAGCACTAATATCGATCCAGTCTCCTAGTAAATTTGTTACGGTAGCAACAGATCCTTTAATTCCGAATAAGCTAGAAGCATGTAAGGAAACCTCTTCAAGAAGCCCTCCTGAAAAGTTGGCAGAACGCAAGTCGCAGTACAATAACTTAGTTCTTTGTAGCCTAGCATTCTCCCAGTTACTTTCCTGCATTTTGCAACGGACGAACTCAGATCTGGTTGCGTTAACATCAATCAAAGTGGCTTTTGTCAGGGTGACTTCATACCATTGGCACTTGATTAACACCCCATGTTGCAGGAGTGCAGCATATAAATTTACATTTCGCATAAAACTGCTGCTTAATTCTGCACTCGTTAGATTAGCCCCACTCAAATCAACATTTTCCCAATTGGATAGATGCATATAGGTTTGGGCTAAGTTAGAGCCATTCAACTGTACGTTAGTTAGCTGTGCAAAAGCCAAATCTGAACCAGACAGATTGGCATTACGTAAATCCACATTGTCTAATTTGAGACTTGCTAGCTGGCGATTCTGTAAATTAGCACCACTTAGATTGAGATTCTTTAAAACTAGAGGTTTTCCTTCTCGTTGACCTGATTGATGCCAGCGCTCATGCTGATCAAGAAGTCGATTTAGTTTATCCATACTTAATTCTATATTACTGTGTTGGCACTGCCTCTGCGGTAGATTCACGTTCTCCTTGGTCAGGTATCACAGGAGGTGGAACATTCGCAAAAGGTGGTACTGGCTGCACGCGGGTAGGCAGTTGCGGCACAATGTCAGCATGTCCTCGATTAATTAGCTCATTAGCTAACCGTTGCATCAGATTGCGGAATTGGGGTTCGGACAAAGAACCTTCACGATCAATCAGAATGTTTCTACCACTGACTAGATCATCGGCGATGGTTTCTGGTCCGGAACGGCCGCTCTTGACATCCCATACGGTGTTACTAGAGTCCACAAATTCACCACCAACTTCACTGCGCCTGATCGGACCATCTACAACACCTTCTCGCTCCGCTAATAGCCCAAGACGTGCTTCGTTAACCCCTTGATCTTCAATCAAACCTTGATGATCCATATCGTAGGCGAGTCGTTTTTCACGGGGCGTTGCTTCGTCCCACCACTTCTGATTACGTGGATCTCGAATTCTGTTTTCTGCGTTAGTGATACGCTCATCAAACGACTGCTCGTATTGTTGTTGTCCTCTCTGACGATTACGCCACTCTCTGAGTCGTTGCATATAATCGGCTTGAGATTCCCCCTCACCTCGTTGGGGTCTCGCTCCAGGACCCGGCTCTTCAGGTGCGGCAGGTGCTTTCCGCCCAAGGCGTTCCCTTACCCACTCTTGCATATTTCGGACGCCCTGGCGTAGACCAGTATAGAGTTCTACCCCAACACTCCTCATCCCTCTCCAAGCACTAGGTAGTGCATTTCGCCATCCCACCCAGCCTCTTGGCATACCAGTGGGACGTATATATGCACCGCCAGGTGGACCTTTAATGGCAGCTCGCGCACCAAAAATTAACATTACGGCTGTGAACAATCCAGTTGTGCCACGATAGGTTTGTTCACCAGCACTTAGCTCTTGACCCGTTACGATATCTTCTCCTGTAACCCCCTCAATAATCCCTGTAATTCCTGTGGTGTCCATAACTGCCAAGCCAATTTTCTCCCATGGACTGGCATCGGCTAATTCTTCTTGAGTGAATCGGTGATACAGCGAAGCCCCTAATCCCACCAGCAGTAGGATAGCACCTGCAACCATGATTGCAGTCCAGGCTGTTAGGACTACGCCAAAGGCAGCCGCAATAGCTGCTACTACCAATGCCACAACGACCAGAATAACGAGTCCAACAACGATGTCCCCAATGGCTCGTAATAACCCAGAGAACCAAGACTCGTCGGCTTGTTCAGCAGCTTCCTCAACTCGGTCTTCTAGAGGATCAGTTAATGGCTTCTTAGCTTCTTCTATACTCTTGTCCGTAGCTGGTGTGATTTCAGTTCGGAATTGCTCGGTGATACCTAGAACTTCGCTACGAGCTTGTTCTATAGCCTGGTCAATTTCAGCTAACGCCTCATCGATCAAACCCTGCTGTCTAGTGGTTAATTGCTCGATAATACTCTGAGCTTGTTCGCTACGGGTTTGGAGTGTTTGCTCAATCGCGCTGGTTGCCTGTTCCTGTACTTGGTCAGCACTTTGCTGGGCTTTTGCCGTAAGTTGGCTAGCTTGCGTGTCAAAAGATGTCACAATTTCCGTCATCTGCTGACTGGCAGCTACCACAGAGGTATTGAGCTGTTCGCGACCCGCTGTACTGGTTTCAATGAGCGAACTCCGCGCTGCCTCAACTACCTCAACAACACCTGGTAGGTAGGGTTCTTCTTCAGCAGAGATAACAGTGCTTGCTTGATCTCCTGTACGCTCAATGGTAGTGACTAAAGCATTAGCAGCAGCATCTATCTCACCTGATGT
>CAKZMA010001366.1 GCA_937127375.1 uncultured Coleofasciculus sp.
CTTAGTAGCGAGCAAGATGCTTAGTAGCGAGCAAGATGCTCGCACTACATACAAGAATTTCGCCATTATTGACATTAAGGTTTAAATGCCGAACTGCTTAACGTTTCCTGGCGATGAGATGATAGGCTTGCATCCCAGACTACAAACTTATCGAATTTCCCCACGCCAATTCATTTCCTGTTGGGCTGAGTTTCCCGCAAAGGAACGAGTAGCGACTAACTCAATTTCGATCGCGACTCCAGGACGCAGGTATTCGGCTTGTATGGGGAGTTTGCCTATTTCTAGGGTGTAGCGGTTGTTATGGCGAGTGACAAGTTCCGCCGGAATAATTCCTTCATACCGGGTTCTGTAATTATAGAAGCGACGGAAGCGATCGCCTGAATTGGCAGTACGATATTTTAACCAGAATTGGGTGTCTAACAAGTCGGACTTTCCGGCTAAGTCCACCACACTAAAGGTTAACTCTGAACGATTTCCGGCAAAATCTGCCCGGGTAAGCTGGGTGGCTTCCCGTTCCAGTAACGCATTGGTGACGACAAACTTTGTCACATCCCCCTGTTGTGACATTGTGCCATCAAACCAGACTTCTTTGGGCAAAGATACATCGATGCGTTGATCAGATTTGAGACTGAGGGATATCGGTTGATTATAGAAGTCGGTAATCGCCCGGTCTGCATTCCAGACTAACTCAAAAGACCGTTCTAAGCGTCCAACAAACTCCCGATACTGGTTGGCAATAATTGAATTAGGTGCGAGTAAAGCGGTTGCACTACTACGAGTTTGCCATTGATTCACAGAGAGTGCGATCGCGCCGTTTTGCAGTTGGGGTAGAGTAACGGTAGCGGTGGGTTTGTCTGGGGGTAATGCTTCAGTACGATTAATTAATGTCAGCGTCCCCATGCTTCCGTCTTTTCCGTCTTGACCATCTCGACCATCATCACCCTCTTCACCCTCTTCGCACTCAAATCGCTCAGTTTCACAGTCTTCGTCACCATTGTCTGACTTTTCACAGGTTTCTATCTCCCAACTTCGGTCATCACAGTCACAGCCATCACCCCCATAAGCGCCGCGTCCAGAACGTCCCCTACGTCCGCCCAGGGAACGCACATAGATTTGTTTCAAATCCTCTCGATTCGTATAATAAACTGTCAGCGACCCGCCATCCCCACCATCTCCACCATTTCCACCATTTCCACCATCGCCCCCATCGGCGGCTTTCAGGTCATAATCAACCTTTCGCGGCTGTCGGGAACAATCTCCATCTTCACCCCGTTTCCCATCATTCCCATCACCGCCATCTCCTCCCGACAACTCCAGATTAATCGGAGAACCATCCACAAAAATTGTCCGATTTTCCCCATCTCGTCCCCGTCTCCCCGCACGTCCATTTGTACCATCTCGACCATCTTGTCCAAAGTCACGTTCTGGGTGACGACTCCACGCAACTAAAGGACAGAAGAGAGAGTTTGAGGTGGGAGGAAAAACAAAGGAGAATGTCAGGGTTAGTAGAATGAGTGATAGCTTCCCAGAGACATGCATGAGCATTGATAGAATTCTGCAATCTGGAGGAAAAATTCCCCAGTCAAGGGATGACTAGAGTGTAGGGGGATTAGTTCCGGATTGACCCTTCACGACCTTCGAGGAAACCGGATTTGTAGGGGCGGGTTTAGGGACTACTGTTGATTGTTTTCCCTAACTTGGCTGCAAAACCCGCCCTTTTTTAATCGTGCTAATACCTAACACCTGTTCTCTGTTCCCTGTTTCCTAACTAATAACAGGTAACTCAATTTCAAAGGTAGTACCCTCACCCTCGACGGAGTGGAACTGAATTTGACCGCCATGTTTTTCAACCACAATTTTATAGCTAACCGATAAGCCCAATCCTAGAGCTGTTCCCACAGATTTTGTCGTGAAAAACGGGTCAAATAGTTGTTTTTTTTCCTCCTCACTCATCCCACAGCCATTATCAGTAATGCGAATAACCACAAAATCTTGCGCCTTTGGGGGATTTTTGAATGTTGAGTTTTGAGTAGTGAGTGTTGACCTTTCACGACCTTCGAGGGCAGGGTTTTGACCCTTCGCTTCAATCAAGGGTAGGGCTTTGAATTTTAACTCTTCGCTTTGCTCATCTGAAACGGGGTTGGTAGGAACAGGTTGAGGAAATTTTGTTTCGCTATTGATCATAACGTCTGTACAAAACTGGCGCTGACTGAGAGATGAATTAATTTCTCCATTGCTCCCAGATATCCCATCTCCTCCTCTTGCCATTTCCTCATCCCCTTTATCTCCAGATTGCGGCGGAACCTGACGACAACTAATACTGGTATCAATGGTAATGATACCCGGCATCCCTTTCATTTCTATCGCATCAATGGCATTATTCAACAAATGGATAAATACCTGATGCAACTGACTCGCATAACCCATTAAAAAGGGCAATTGACCATAGTTTTTGATTACCTGAATTTCTGGTTTTTTACCTTGAGGTTTAAGCCGATGATATATCAGCAATAATATTGAGTCAATCGCTTCATGGATATCAATCGTCTTTTGATCCAGTTCATCTAATGTTGAGAAGTTTCGCAGCGCTTGCAGTGAAATTGTGACATCCATGAGCCGTTCTGCACCCATTTGAATCGAATTAAACATCTTTTGCCAATCTTGGGCAATAAACTCTAAATCAATCTGCTCCCTAAAATGCTGAATGTCTGAATTTGGATTAGGATACGCTTGCTGATAAAACTCCAGCAATTCCAACATATCTCTAAAATAAGACCGACCTAAAACAATATTCCCACAAATCCAGGTAATCGGATTATTGAATTCCTGAATTAATGCTGTTGCCATGCGCCCTACGCTAGAGAGTTTCTCAGATTGAATCAGTTGAAATTGGGTGGCTTTTAACTCCGCTAATGCCTGTTCTAGATTGAACTTAGCTTTCTCTAACTGGCTCGAACTACTGATATCTTGAAACACCAATACCGCCCCAATCACATTCTCTTGCTTATTATGAATTGGCGTCACACTGCCACCCAGGGGAATTATTTTACTTGGCTGGGAAATTAAGAGACTATGTTTAGGTATGGAAAACGCAAAATTGGTTTCAATTGCTGTTCTTAACGGAAGGTTTACGGGTTGTCTCGTGGTTTGATCAACGATTTGAAAAACCTCAGTTAACTCTCGATCAATTGCCTCAGAAAACTGCCAGCCTGTAAAGGTTTGTGCCACTTCGTTGAGAAAACGGATGCGACATTGAGTATCCGTGACAATCACACCATCCCCCATTTCGCGAAGAATCGTGGTGAGTAGTTGTTCGCGAGAATAGCGATGTAAGGCAATATCAATCGCTACAAATAATTCTCGTTCTTTGATAGGTTTTAAAATGTAACCAAAGGGAGAAGAAAGTTTGACTCGTTCCAATGTACTCAGATCAGAATGTCCGGTGGCATAAATCACCGGAATGGAAAGACGTTCCCAAATAACCTGTGCGGCTTCAACACCATCTATATCCCCCTGGAGGCAAATGTCCATTAACACTAAGTCAGGACGGAATTTTGTTGCCATTTCCACTGCCTTCTCTCCCGATGTCGCGATCGCGCAAACACAATACCCAAAAGCTTCTAACTGTTCTTTCAGGTTTATGGCGATAATTCGCTCATCTTCAACGATGAGGATTTGAATCAGTTTCCGAGAAAATAGTTTTGATAATTTTTTCATCACAAAAATCCTGAAAAGACGATAATCTAGTTATTTCAACTAGCTAGAGAAAATAATTCAACATTAAATCTAGGGACAATTCAGTAGCCTTAATGTACTATTTTGATCCAGTTTTAAACGAGAATCAAAGTAGTGGACAGACATGGGTTTTGGGAAATGGTAATGTAACGGTAAACGTTGTCCCAACCCCCAAGGCGCTCTCAAAGGCTATTGTTCCCCCATGTAAATCAACAGCTTTCTTAACAATCGCTAATCCCATACCTGAACCTCGGATAGTCCCAGCATTGCTGGCGCGGCGGAATGGATTGAATATATGGGGTTGATCCTCTGGCGGAATCCCAATACCATTGTCTTTTACCTCTACTTTTAGCCTATCAGTTTCACAGCTCAATGTCAGATAAACGGGACTTTTTTCGGAAGAATATTTCAAGGCGTTGGTAAGTACATTCCGCACGATCAGTTGCAGTAATTTTTTGTCCAGATAAGCCATTTGACCTTTACCGCAACTGATCCATTTTATTTCTGCTTGTTCGCCAGCAATTAAGCGGTATTCTTCAATAAGCTGTTGACAGAAGAGGTTTAAATCCAAGGGAACCGGATCAAGTATAAGTTGACCGGCTTCAGCTTGCCCAAAGGTTAATACATCTTCCAGCAATCCCACCATATATTTAACCGCCTGTTTAATGCGCTGGCAATTCACCAGGTTATTTCCAGATTGCACCGATGAACCATTGGCTTCGATGAGGAAGGTTGAGGCTTGAATAATCGAGAGCGGTGTGCGATATTCATGGGAAACGGTGTGAATAAATTGCCGTTGAAACTGATTGAGTTGTTGTTCCTTTTCTAACTGTTGGCGCAAGGCGGCTTCGGCTTGCTTGCGATCGCTAATATCTTGGAATACCAACACCACCCCGGCGAGGTTTCCCTGCTTATCCCGAATCGGCGCGGCGCTGTTTGCGATCGGTAGGGGTTGACCCGTCTTGGTTATCAAGACAATATCATCGGTAAGATAGACAATTTTATCCTGTTCTAACGCCAGAGTCACCGGGTTATTAACAGGCTGCTGGCTTTGGACATCAATGAGTTTAAATACATCCGTTAACTCCCGATTTTTGGCGTCTGTAAATTGCCACTCAGTTAGAGTTTCTGCCACCCGATTCATAAACTGAATCCGACAATCTTTGTCTACCAAAACTACTCCATCCCCAATTCCCCGTAGCACCGCACTCAAAAACTGCTCCCGTTCATAGCGCTGCAAGGCAATTTCAATCGCAACGGATAATTGCCGTTCATTCACGGGTTTGAGAATGTAACCAAAGGGTGCGGTTACTTTTGCCCGTTCCAACGTAATTTTATCGGAATGTCCGGTTAAATAAATCACCGGAATTTGTAACTCATCCCAAATCTGTTGTGCCGCACAAATCCCATCCATGTCTCCCTGTAACCAGATATCCATTAGCACTAAATCAGGATGCAGTGCCAAGGCTTTCTTTACAGCTTTTTCTCCAGAGGCGGCAATTCCGACAACGCCGTAACCCAAAGCTTCTAAATTTTCCTTCAGGTTCAGTGCAATAATTCTCTCATCTTCCACCACCAGAATTCGAGCTATTGTTGCTGTGTCAGTGTCTGATAAACAAATTTCACTGATCATGATCATGCTCCACCTCCGTCCCCTGGGATTGTAAACTTGGAATAAAAATTGTGAACATTGTCCCGTCGCGATCGCTCATCACCTCCATCTCGCCCTGGAGTCGATGCACTAAGGTTTTCACCATTGTCAATCCTAAACCTGTTCCTCCTTGGTTCCAAAAATAGGAACTCGGAATGCGATAGAATGGCTTAAAAATTTTCTCTTGTTCATCCGGGGGAATTTCTACCCCAGAATTACTCACCTGAATCTCGACAGTACAAAACCTGTTCCCCTGACGTAGAGACGTTGCATGCAACGTCTCTACATTGCCATCTTCCCCAACCCGCACTGTTACCCCAATATTCTCCCCGGCTGGCGTGTATTTAAATGCATTATTTAGTAATTCGGTCAAAATCCGAGTCAAACTCAACTGATCAGAAACCAAGGGGGGTAAATTCGGATCAATATCAATATGCAATCGTTGCTGTTGAAATTGTGCCCAGGCTGCAAACGGTTGCATCAACTCAGGAATCCAATCGGGGAATTGAATCCACGTTAATTGTAAGGGATAAACTTCTGTCTCAATCGCACGGATATCCAGCAAATCGTTAACCAGCTTCAGTTTCTGATTACACTGCTCCTGGACAATCCGCCAATAACGAGCAATCACTATGGAATTAGAACGGACTTGTGAACTTAATAAACTCTGTTGATCTAAAATAGTTTCCAGAATCCGAACTGCCATTTTTATCTTCGCTGGAGACGTGGGCAATTCTAATGACGCTGTACTTAAACTGTCATCGTGGAACAGATCCAAACATTGGAGTTCTGCCAGATCATACTCTAATTGGCGGGCGCGTTCCAGGGCGCGATTCTGTTCCTGGGCTAAACGCTGTTGCGTCGCATCTCGAAACACTAAAACTGCTCCCGCGATCGCACCGTCGTTATTTTTAATCGGAGCAATGCTATCAGCAATAGGGATCGGCTTTCCTTGCTTAGGGATCAACAAAATTTGCTCTTCTAAATAAATAATTGTCTCTTGTTCCAAGACATTGGTGAGGACATCGCCGACAGGTTGCTGGGTTTGCTCATCGACAATATTAAAAACCTCCGTTAATTCCCGATCCCTGGCTTCCGCTAATTGCCAACCGGTTAACGATTCCGCCACCTGATTCAGAAACTGAACCCGACAGTCTTTATCGGTAACAATCACCCCATCTCCAATCCCTCGAAGAATGGCGCTGAGTAATTGTTCTCGTTCATATCGCTGGAGTGCGGTTTCAATCGCTACGTAAAGCGCTTGTTCTTTAACGGGTTTGAGGATATAGCCAAAGGGAGCAGTGATTTTTGCCCGTTCCACCGTACTTTGATCTGAATGTCCGGTGACATAAATTGTGGGAATTTTTAGGCGATCCCAGATTTGCTGCGCCGCTTCAATCCCATCGATAGCCCCTTTTAGCCAAATATCCATCAACACTAAATCGGGACGAAACTCAGTGGCTTTTTCAATTGCTTTTTCTCCCGACGCTGCGATTGCGGGTACGGTATAACCGAGGGATTCTAAGCTCTCTTTTAGATTAATCGCGATAATTCTCTCATCTTCAACGACGAGAATTTTCATTGTTTGTTTTAAGTTAGGCGGTGGTTTAGTATACATAATTGGATGATCCTTGGTTCTATACATTATCGAATTCTGAGTTTATGGTTAAAGGTGATGGTAAATTCTGTTCCCGAATCACAATTTAGGTCTAAGGTTCCATCGATTTGATCGACTAATCCCAAAACTAGCGTCAAACCTAATGAAGTGGTTGTTTCAATATCAAAGGATTTGGGAATTCCTACACCGTTATCCTGGACAAGCAGGGTCAGTGAGTTATTCTCCAAATTTCGTTGAAATTTAATCTTGATTTCTCCCTTCTGATGCTCTGGAAAAGCATATTTTAGGGCATTAGACACCAATTCATTTAAAATTAAGCCACAGGGAATCGCCGTGTCAATAGCGAGAGCAATCTCCTCAACCTGATAGGAAATTCTAACTCGACTGGAACTGATGTTATAAGAATCAAATAAATGAGTGATTAAATCGGGAACATATTGGGCAAAATCAATCTGAGCTAAATTTTCAGACCGATATAACTTTTCATGCACTAGGGCAATGGAAGCAATGCGATTTTGACTGTCTTGCAAGACTAACGCCACGTCTTTATCTTTAGTCCGCCGCGACTGCATTTGCAACAGACTACTGACAATTTGCAAATTATTTTTAACCCGGTGATGAATTTCCTTGAGCAAGACCTCTTTTTCTTGGAGGGAGGCTTTAAGTTGATCTTGAGTTTGCTTTTGCACGGTAATATCTTGTTGAACAGCAACCATGACAGTGCCATAGTCGGGATGCTCAAAACGAGACGTTGTCGCTTGACACCAGAAGGGAGTTCCATCTTTCTTCACGTTATGGATTTGGTAAGTATATTCCCCATTTTTCATAATTTTTTGAGTAATCAGCTGTCGAGCTTGATCGGCGTCAACTTCATCATCTTTATAGTTAACAATCGTCACCGGTTGGTTGTTTAGTTCACCGATTTCATAACCAAACATCTGCTCAAACTTGGGATTAGCATAAACGATCATCCCGTCAGTCGCACGAACCAAACAAATGCCTTCTGCCATGTTTCGAGTAATCACAGCCTGTAGTTTTAGCTCTTTTTCTGTTTGCTTGCGATCTGTGATATCAGTAACCCGAACTAAATTAATAGCTGTATCAGCAATATGAATTCTCTTTACCGCTAAGTTGCCCCAAAACTGTTTTCCTTTTTTAGTAATATATTCAACTTCTTTACTCCAAATACCATATTGATTAATCATTTGATTGATTTTGTCTAATTCTGCGGACGTAAATTTGCATTTTTGTAGAGTATGTCCTTCAATATTAATCAGTTCATCTTCCCTAGCAGCTTCAAACAAATAAACAGCAGGTTGATTACAGTCAATCGTCAGTCCCGTCTCTGGATCAACTAAAAATAGGGCATCAGTGGATTCATTGAAAATCGCTTCTTTGAGTTCTCGACTGCGACTTAGGGCTAACTCCGCTTGTTTGCGATCGCTGATATCCACGAAATACCCAACAACCTCAATAGGTTGAC
>CAKZMA010001367.1 GCA_937127375.1 uncultured Coleofasciculus sp.
CCCCAGCTTCCCCAGCTCCCCCAGCTCCCCCAGCTCCCCCTGCTTCCCAAGAAGGGCGGACTGGCAAACTAAACTAGAAGAAAATTCTTTCAACCCAGGATACACTGGATTTTTATATGTCACTCAATCCTTCCTTACTTTGGCTCCTGGCAGGATCAATGCTTTGTCTGGTGGAGCTATTCGTCCCGACGGCGTTTGTTGCCTTTACCATGGGAATTAGCGCGTTAGTCGTGGCGCTGGTGGCGTTAATGATTCCCCTGTTTCCGGTACAAGTTGTGCTATGGTTGGCGCTATCGACGGCGCTGGTTATTGCATCTCGTCGCATTCTCCCAGCCGCCAAGGTAGCTAAACGTCTCGATGCCGTGGAAGCTCGCACCCTGACCGAAATTCCCCCTGGAGAAACGGGACGCATCCTCTATGAAGGCAATTCCTGGCAAGCGCGTTGTGATGATGAAACGGCGGCGATCGCACCCAACCAAAAGGTTTATGTTGTCCGCCGTCAAGGGAACACACTCATTGTCGTTCCCCAGGATCTCTTACATTAAATTTTCCGTTTGAAAACTCTGGCTATTTTTTGTCGGTGGCATATTATCAAAATTCTAGGAGGTAATACCATGAATCCATTCGCTTGGCTCATTATTTTGGTGCTTGGCGGTTCCACGATGGCTAGCTCCATTAAGATTGTCAATCAAGGAAATGAAGCGTTAGTGGAACGATTGGGGAAATACAGTGGAAAAAAACTGGAACCCGGTTTGAATATTATGGTTCCGGTTTTGGATCGCGTCGTATTCAAGGAAACGATTCGGGAAAAAGTCCTTGACATTCCTCCCCAAAAGTGCATCACTTGCGATAATGTTTCCATCAGCGTGGACGCCGTGGTCTATTGGCGGATCATGGATATGGAAAAAGCTTACTACAAGGTCGAAGATCTGCAAGCCGCCATGGTGAATTTAGTGCTGACGCAGATTCGTTCAGAAATGGGCAAACTGGAACTGGATCAAACCTTTACGGCGCGATCTGAAGTGAATGAAACCTTGCTGCGGGAATTGGATATTGCTACTGATCCCTGGGGCGTGAAAGTGACACGGGTGGAATTGCGGGATATTGTGCCATCCAAGGCGGTACAAGACTCGATGGAGTTGCAGATGTCAGCCGAACGGCGCAAACGGGCGGCAATTCTCACGTCAGAAGGGGAACGGGAATCGGCAGTGAATAGTGCCAGAGGGAACGCGGAAGCCCAGGTGCTAGATGCAGAAGCGCGACAAAAGGCGGCGATTTTAGACGCAGAGGCGCAACAAAAGGCGATTGTCCTCAAAGCTCAAGCCGAACGCCAGCAGTCCGTTCTCAAGGCGCAAGCTACCTCTGAGGCGCTGCAAATTGTGGCGAAGACACTCAAGAGTGATCCCGTTGCTCGTGATGCTCTACAGTTCTTACTGGCACAGAATTATCTGGATATGGGTAAAGAGATTGGCAGTAGCGATAGTAGCAAGGTGATGTTTATGGACCCCCGGGCGATTCCGGCTACGATTGAAGGGATTCGATCCATGGTTGGCGATCGCGAATCGTTGGATTCTGAAGCGTTCAATTTTGAGTCGCACAATAACCGTTAAGCTGGGAAGAGATCATTTGTTATTTGTCATCGTTTTAGGGTGGGCTATGCCCACCTTTTTTTGCTGTCTCAAGTGGGGAGGAATTGTTCATGGAAACCCGCCAATCTCAAGTCCTCGCCGGACTCCTGGGAGTCTGTGTGGGCGATGCGTTGGGGGTACCTGTGGAATTTACCACCAGAGAAGAACGGATGCGCGCGCCTGTTACTACTATGCAGGGTTATGGTACCTATAATCAACCCCCAGGAACTTGGTCAGATGACAGTTCTCTCACCTTCTGTTTAGCCGAAAGCCTCTGTCAGGGATTTTCCCTTGACGCGATCGCCCAATCGTTTTGTCGTTGGCATGATCAAGCCTATTGGACGCCTCACGGAAAGGTTTTCGATATTGGGATGACGACAGCTACAGCCATTCGTCGCCTGCGTTGGGATCAGGTGTCACCCTTAGAATCCGGGAGTACGGATGAAATGAGTAATGGCAATGGCTCACTGATGCGAATTTTGCCCATGGCTTTTTATTATAAATCCCTAAAATTTCCTGAATTGATTCAAAAAACCCATCAAGTTTCTAGCATTACTCATGCCCATCTCCGTTCTCAGATGGCATGTAGTATTTATATCAGTATCGCGATTCGATTACTAGAGGGTGATGATCCAGCGACGGCTTATTTTAAAGGAATTCAACAGATTCAAAAACTCTACAATCAACCCCCCTACACCTCAGAACTGGATCAATTCACTAGAGTATTCGATGGAGAAATTGCCCAGTTGCCCATGGAGGAGATTCAATCGAGTGGTTATGTTATTCATAGTTTAGAAGCGGCATTGTGGTGTTTGTTAACCAGTACATCTTATGCCCAATCCGTCTTAAAAGCGGTTAATTTAGGTGGCGATACAGATACCACGGCGGCAATTACAGGCGGATTAGCTGGACTGTATTACGGTGTCGAACAAATTCCCCAAGAATGGTGCGACCAAATTGCCCGAAAGGACGATATTATTGACCTAGCTAATCGTTTAGCGTCAGCTCTAGCCTCGGAAAACGCAACAAAGGACAAATAACCAATGACAGGGAGAAGGGTAGAAGGAGGCAAAAGTTATATCGTATTGTAGGGGCGGGTTTAGCCGTTTAATTGATGGGTATACCGATAACTTATTAACAAAACCCGCCCTCTTGTCGTTTAGATTTGAGACGAATAACCAATAACTTGCTTCTCGCGAAGCGAGTAAGCTGTCATGCATTTAAATTGGGTATTAGTAGCGAGCAAGATAGGCGCAGGATCAAAGTAATAATCAACGGGTGGCGATCAAAAAAATGTCCTTGCGCCGGATTCCAGATTTAGATTTAGAAGAGAAGCCGCTTCGCCTTATTTATGTTGCCCTAGATCACCGTAAGTAGCACCCAGATTGTTTAGAGAACTTGTGGTCTCGCCATCGCCAAGTCAAACCCTGTCAGAAAGTTAGGGGAATCCCCTAACTTTAGCAACATTCCCTAACTGTCTATCGCTTATTGTAGAAAACTTCTAGCGTTCAGTGTAAGTAGCTGGTTTGAAGGCAATTCCCCCAACTAATCTGAGTTCAGGAGTCAAATGACTGCCAAGCACCGCCAGCACGATGAAGATTGTGATGTGAGTGTGAACAGCAGTCTTGATTCGTTGTGAACTTTAGTTTGCCAAAACCATGTATTACTTTGCACTCATCGGTAACTCTATGTCTACTCGCTCTCTCCAGGATGAGGATGATGAAGATGATGAAAATGATGTGCCAATTGTTCCTAATCCTTGATTCCGACCAGTCTAGACGTTGTTGAAGTTTCAGCTTAATTGCCTGAAGGTTTTAGGCGTTCGCGTGCCTGAAACTGCCAGAAGTCTAATTCCGGAGATCTCCAAGCGACTTCTTTTCGTCTCCTGTCTCTGGTATCATAGGTAAGGCAGTTTGCCCATGATGCCAGAGCGCTTTTTTCGTCCCCTTGAATGTCTTGCACTTGTGCCAGTAAACAGTAACTAGCCGCACGTTCGCTATCTAATTCAATTGCCTTTTGCAGGTGATACTGAGCGTCAGAATATTGCTTTTGCAGCAGATACGCCCAACCCAAATTTTTGTGTACAGAGGATTTTACAGAAGTATCCTTAACCTGGTTTATTCTTGGCAAGAGCCGCTCAATCGCTGTAGCGCTGTTTCCTGCCAAAATGTCCAAACGAGCCAGGTTACTCAGGGCAGCATCGGCGGCGCGTCCCTTGGAGTTGGCTGCTGTTTGGTAATGGTTGTAGGCACCCTCACTATCTTCCAACTTTTCATAGGTTGAACCCAGATTGTAGTGAGCGCCGCCTAGGTTGGGATTAAATTCAATTGCCCACTGCAAGTAAAAGGCAGCACGTTGAAAGTCCCCCTCTAGGTAGCGTTCATAGCCAATTTTGTTGAGATTTTTAGCCATTTGCTTCCGTTTGGGTTCCTCGTTAATCAGTTGGCTGAACGTTTTGAGGAGCTGCTCGCGGACAGGTGGGCTCATTGCGGGTAACTGCCAGATGACATCAGGTTCATCTTGAGGGTGTTCCGCTAATTTTGTCGGCTCAGGGGTTTGGGTATCCCCTCTCTCAGCATCACTGGTGTCTTTGGCATTAGCTGTTTCGGGTGTCACCTGATTAGCAGTGACAGGGGTGGAGTCTGTGAGTAGTTCAGGTTTGTACTGTGCCACGAGCTTAGCGACTTCCAAGCGTTTGTAGCGGCGCTCATCGGCATGGTCATTGTCTAACCCTAATGTTTGACAAATCCGCTCAATATGTTTTCTGACTGTCGCTTCTCCAATCTCCAGAGACTTGGCGATCGCTCCATCGGTTTCACCCGCCAATACTCGTCGTAACACCTGCTTGCGTCGGGGTGTTAGCCGATTAAATGCTTCCTCGAACTCCTTTTGATTCATTCTGTTTCATCGCTGGCTAGTCCATCCACACTTGTGACTGTTACTTAAGCGAGTTGGCTGTGACTTTTAATTCTCCACAATTCTAGCCGATATGCCTTCCCCTGTCTTTAGGGGGGTTCGTCTATTGCCGCAACTAGATTGACAACTTGCGAAATAATTGTCACAATAGTGACCTATAAGTCACAAGAGTGACAAATGCGACCAACTTGTGACTGTATCGGCAAGGGGAAATCATCACTCTGATGGTTGACGCTCAGTGATTCGCCATAACTGAAATTCCATAAGGAGAGATGACGGTGAAAACATCAGGTCAGTATCTAACACCGTTTCAGCGCAAACTACTGCAAAAAAGTCTGCAAGAGGATTTACCGGAAAAGTACCGCCAGCGGATTGAAATCATGTTGCTGGCAGATGAAGGGATATCTCAAGCCAAAATTTGTCAAACCTTAGGGTGTTGTCCAGCAACCGCACGGCATTGGATACACGTCGCCCGTGCGGGAATGGCACACCAATGGCAAGAGAGTCGGATTGGTCGCCCGAAGACGGTGAATGATCAGTATTTAGAGCGGTTGAAAGAACTGGTGAGCCATAGTCCTCGTGATTATGGTTATTCCTTTGGGCGCTGGACTGGGCAATGGTTAAGTAAGCATCTGGCGAAAGAATTGGGGATTGAGGTGAGCGATCGCAATGTTAACCTTTTGCTCAAGAAGATGGGACTCTCCACTCGACCCAAATCTGATTCAGCACCAGAGGTAACGGAGTTGGAAACCCCTCAATGCTCTCGCATCAGAATTGGGGACTTGCAATCGTCTTGTGAGTCCGAACTCCCATGGTCACTTAACTTTATCAAGACCAGTAACTAACTCATGGTTCAGAAGTCATCAACTTTTTCCCAGGAACAGCTTGGTCAACAGCTTGCCCAAACCTTGGGACAAAAACTTTCCGATGCGGAACTCTTAAACTGTTTTCAGCAGATTCAAATTCTAGAGCCAACCCCAGGTAAACGGTTCTGGCAGACAGCAGAGGCGACGGTGGGACTCTATATTATTTTGGCGGGTAAAGTCAGACTGCTCAATAGTACGGATGATTTAATTACGTCACTAGAGACAGGGGCGTCATTTGGTGAACTCACTCTGTTTCCAGAGGAGGAATTTCACCCCTATGCGGCTAGGGCTTCTGTCAAGTTGAGGCTTTGCTATATTCCCGGTGATGTTTTGCGATCGCTCATTCGCCAGTATCCTGCGATAAAAGAGCATCTGTACGCCTGTGCAGTACGCCGAGATTCACAGGTGAGGGGGGCAAACACTAGCCAATCGACGGACAACCCCTCAGTTACAGCATTTCCCAGTCAGTCTGAGGCGGTTGTCTTGTCTCAACTGTCTGAGGAACAAAAACCCCAGTCCCAGATAAGTCGAGCGTACTTCCCTAACCCTACCGTAAAAGTGGGTCAGTGGTGGGGGCGAATCACCCGACGCTATCCCTTCTTTGCTCAGCAAAGTGCCTCAGATTGCGGTGCAGCTTGCTTGGTGATGGTGGGGCGTTACTGGGGGAAGCGGTTTAGTGTGAATCGCCTGCGGGATATTGCCAATGTTGACCGCAATGGGGCGTCACTGCGGGGGTTAGCCGCCGCTGCTGAGAGTATTGGGTTTACCACTCGTCCGGTAAAAGCCAGTCTGAATAAACTAGCTGAACAACGGTTACCGGCGATTGTCCATTGGCAAGGGAAGCACTATATTGTCGTTTATGAAGTGACTCGCGATCGCGTGATTGTTGCTGATCCGGCTATTGGTCAGCGTAGCCTAACTCATGCCCAATTTAAAGCAGATTGGACGGGTTATACCTTATTACTCCAACCCACAGCCCTACTCAAGCAGGCTCAAGCAGCCAGCACTCCCTTCTGGCAATTCTTTGAACTCGTAAAACCCCACCAACTGGTGTTGCTGGAAGTGTTGATTGCGTCAGTTTTGATTCAGGTTTTTGGACTGATTACGCCACTATTTACTCAGTTGCTGTTGGATCGGGTGGTGGTACAGCGCAGCACGTTGACGTTAACTGCCGTCGGGTTAGGGTTACTCATCTTCGGCTTGTTTCGAGTCGCCATGACTAGCTTGCGGCAGTACCTTCTGGATCATACCGCCAACCGAGTCGATTTAGCGCTGATTGTCGGTTTTATTAGCCATACCTTCCGGCTTCCTTTGAGCTTCTTTGAGTCTCGTTATGTGGGAGACATCATTTCCCGTGTCCAGGAAAATCGCAAGATTCAGCGTTTTCTTACGGGTGAAGCTCTGTCCATTCTTCTGGATTTATTGACGGTGTTCATCTATGTCGGGTTGATGCTTTGGTACAGTTGGAAGATGGCGCTGCTAACGTTAGTTATTGTACCACCTTTTGTGTTACTGGCGTTAATTGCCACACCTTTTTTACAGCGGGTTTCCCGTGAGATTTTTGGAGCTTATACGGAGGAAACGGGGTACTTAATCCAATCCCTGACAGGTATTCGTACTGTCAAATCTATGGCGGTTGAGCAGACGGTGCGCTGGCATTGGGAGGATTTGTTAGGTAAGTCGATTAAAACGTCCTTTTCTGGGCAGGTGATTGGTAATACACTCCAGACATTTAGCTTAACCATCGAAGCCGTAGTCACGACGGCATTACTCTGGTTTGGCGCGTGGCTGGTGATTCAAAATGAACTCACGATTGGGCAATTAGTCGCGTTTAATATGTTGCTGGGAAATGTGATTCGTCCTTTCCAGCGGCTGATTGTGTTGTGGAATGATTTGCAGGAAGTGGTGATTGCGGTGGAGCGGATTAATGATGTGATTGACGCTGAACCGGAGGAAGATTTACACTCCTCATCTCGTCAATTTTTACCCCCAATTCGGGGACATATTCGGTTTGAGCAAGTCACGTTTCGTTACCATCCCGAAAGTGATCTGAATACGCTAGAAAATGTCAGTTTTGACGTGCAGCCAGGACAAATGGTGGCGTTAGTTGGGCGTAGTGGTTCGGGGAAAACGACGATTTCTAAACTGGTTTTGGGACTTTATCCTGCGACTGAAGGAAAGATTCTGATTGATGGCTACGATGTTACCAGTTTATCCTTGCGATCGCTCCGTCAGCAAATTGGTGTGGTTGACCAAGATACGTTTCTATTTGGGGGTACAATTCGGGACAATATTACAGTGGGTCATCCAGAGGCTACGTTGGATGATGTGATTGACGCCGCTAAACAGGCGGGGGCGCATCAGTTTATTAAGGAATTGCCCATGGGTTATGAAACTCAAATTGGTGAAGGGGGAGGAATGTTATCGGGGGGACAACGACAGCGTCTGGCGATTGCTCGTGCTTTATTAGGAAATCCGCGACTGTTGATTTTAGATGAAGCAACGAGTAATTTGGATGCTGAATCGGAACGGATTATTCAGACTAATCTGAATACGATTCTCACGAATCGGACAACATTAGTGATTGCTCATCGTTTGTCAACAGTCCGCAATGCTGACCGAATTTTGGTGTTAGATAGAGGGGTTTTGGTGGAAAGTGGAACTCACGACGAATTAATGGCAAAACGGGGTCAGTATTTCTATCTCAATCAGCAGCAACTGACTGTGACAGGTTGAATAAAAGGCTAATCGCTAATGGGAATTAGAAAATGTCTAAGTATCTGGACATAAATTCTATTCGCTGTCCTCAAAAAAGTTACAGCAGTTTGCTCTGCTATGCGGTACATTGTCGATCCCCCTAAATCCCCCTTAAAAAGGGGGACTTTGATCTACTGTACTTTATTACAGCGCTTTGCGCTGTAATAAGCTTCAAATCCTTACAGATGACCAATGACCAATGACCAATGACCAATGACCAATGACCAATGATGATCTCCACCTCTAACTTCAATTGTGTCCACCAATTTAGTGTACTTTGTCATTCTGAGCGCTGTCCTGAGCGAAGCGAAGGAACAGAA
>CAKZMA010001368.1 GCA_937127375.1 uncultured Coleofasciculus sp.
CCCATGGGCGTGATAGGCTGAATTAATGCTGATAATCGCCTCCCCTACCCCCACCCCGATAACGCGCTTGTTGTGGCGTGGGGACTCTGTGTGGAGAGAAGATTACAACAAGAATCAACCCCGTGACAGTCGTGGGCGATGGTCATCTGGTGGGGGAGGCGGCGGCAAGAAATCTGGTGGCGGTGGTGGTGGACTAGCCAGCAAGAAGGTATCTGAGCTTCAGGAGATAGCCAAGGAAGCGGGAATTGATCCGGATACCCTGTCCCACAAGCGCAGAAAAAGCGTATTAGCAGCAGCAATAGAGGCTAAGCGCAAAGGTAAAGACCTCCGAGAAGCTGGGTTACTCAAGCCGACTAAGACTAAGGGCGGATTGAGGGGTCAGAGTAAGAAAAAACCCCAAGGGCTTGACAAGAAAACTCCCAAAAAATCAAGCAAACCAAAACCCAAAGAGTTTGATCCGGCTAAAGATGGTGAGTTAGAACCAGCCATTAGGAAAGAACGGAATCGGTTAATGATGACCGATGAAAGTCCACCTAAATCCCTTGCACCTTTATCGGGTAGCGAAAGCGCAAAGCTAGAGGCAATGAATTTCCGCTTAAGTAAGATTGCTGAATCAGGGACGTTTACCGCGTCTGATCGGGAATACATGAAAAAGATCGGAGTCCCAAGAGGGCAAGAATCGGTTTGGGCGCGATCTAACGCTATAAAATCAGCCGACTCTCCCAACAGTATCAAGACAGCACTTCTTAGCCATGGGCTGAACTACGCGCAGTCTACGATGGGCGATTACGGGCAACTCTACAACCGAACCGTGGCTGATAAGCTGACCAAATTGGGGAACAAAGACCTAGCTGAGGTTTCGTCCAAATATTACATGGGTAGTCTTAAAGCAGGGCAACCGCTCAAGGCTAGGGCATTGGAAACCGCCCCATCTGTTTTGACCTCTGAACTGAAACGGCGCGGAATGCTGGACGCTGATAATCCAGGCGACTTTAAGGGTAAGCGGGTAGGGAATGACTGGTCTGGCTTAACTGATAAGGATTTTACGTTTGGAAATAGATCCGGAACCGCGACGGCGGCGGCGGCTACTACCGCTAAGTCATCCACCTCACGAGCCAAAACACCAAGAACAAAAACTGAATCCTCTCCAACCAAGTCAGCATCCGCTAGGTCTACTCGCAACACTAACAATGATTTTGCAAAAAACTTACCTGATACCCAAAAGGCAAACTATCACGCTGTCAAAGATAAGAAAGAATTCGAGGATTTAATCTTTAAGGCAATAGACGATGAAGGAACCAAGGACAAGTCGGGCGGCGCATGGATTTACAATGTCAGAGAAAAACTTGGGGAATCTGTACCACGGGACAAGTTTAATGATTGGCTTAAAGAAATGCAAGCTGAGGGAAAAGTCCAGCTATCGGGCGGTTCAGCTAAAGGCTCGGAACCCAACCCAAAATTTACCCAAAATGTAGTGTCCACCCCATTAAACGGATTAAGGTTTCGGGTAGAACCTACCGCCCAAGGTCGGGAAGCGGTTAAAGCAGCGGGAAAAAATAAGACTCTCAGCAAGAAATATGAAACCTTGACCAAAAACTCGCCCCCATTAGACCCGCTAGGAAGCGCTAGGGCGTTTCAAAAAGGAAAACCGATCAAGAGTCAAGCGGACTTTGATAAAGAAACCACAGCCGTGTTTAAACGGCTTAATGATGAATTCCAGGAGGATGGTAGAGTCCCGATCTACAAGGTCAAAGAAGCGCTTGGAAACCGAATATCTGATAAAGAATTTAATGATTTTGTGTGGAGTAAATTTACGCCAATCGAATCCGCGCAGGGTAGGGCTTACTCAATTCCCCTAACCAAAGAACAAAGGGCTAAAGGGATTAAGACTATGACGGGCGAAACCAGGGACTATTTAACCCTGGACTAACTCGCCGCGATCGCACCGTTGCATTAATCCCTGCAAAACTGGTTTTCAAAAATATGTTGACGATTGTTTACCAATACGTTACATTGAAACAACAAATAAAAAAACGGCTCGCGGAGTCTTAGCTACTCCCAGCCGTAGTCCAGAACCTAGGATAGAGGTCACAGACAAGTGAATTCTATCCTAAATGCTGAAGTTAAGCAAGTTCCATTTGGGGGCTTTGAGATTGAAAGCTTGCTTGTTGAGAATAGCGAGGAGTTTGCCGTTACTGTTCAACAAGCTGCTATTCTATTCAAGGAGTTTTTCGGTAATGGCTAAATTGAGCGGACACAAGAACAAATTGGTAGGCTTCCACCCACCTGAAGAACTCATGGTTTTAGTTCGGGAAAAAGCCAAAGCAGAAGGACAAACTATCACGCAATTCGTCATAGACGCCCTCTGGTTTTATCTTCTGAACAAAAGAGACGGATAGGATATTATCACTCAAAACCTACAATGCTTTACACCGCATCATTCGAGAACAAAGCCCATCACCACGGGGAGCTATATAGTGTAGACCACCAAGCCCCCGAAGGCTTTTCCGGTAGTTCGCTAGCCATCCTTGCACCGTCAGTTAAAATACTGTCGGAGTGGGAAAATTCCCAAAAAAGGGATCACGATTGGCATAAGTTCAAAAGTCAATATATAGCAGAACTCAACACCAAGGATCGGCGACGGCAATATAGCTGGCTAATAAAAATTGCCCTAGCTGCGGATATAACTTTGTGTACCCGTGGCGGCGATGAATCACGCAACTACCGTTGCATACTCAGCGAGGTACTAGGGTCAATGTTCCCGCAATATTGGATGGGTCAGGATAAGCCACAATCCCCAATTGAGGAAAAGGTGGCAGAATGCCAAAGTCTAGGCATTAATGTTCGCGTAACCCAAGTGCCAACATCAATTGTGGGATGGTATCTTTATCGGGTATGGCAGGATAGTAATAGTAAGCCTGTAAACAAAGATTTCACGTTGCCAGGAGCCTGTGCTTACCTAGGACAGTTCATTAAGCCTACCGCCTTGAAGTGGCGTCAGAAACTCAGCAAGTAATTGAACCGCAGGAGCGGCTGCACTATCGCTCATGCAGTCAATGACTTGTAATCCCGGTCAGTCCTGCTTTAGGCTTACCGGGAGCCATGCGATCGCGTTGGATGTTGTCTATTTGCCACGATGGGGATACGTGTAGATCGCCGTCCATCCCTTTCTGAGCGGCAAGCTGCATATTGAGGGCTGGCTCAAAGTCAGATGGCATCATCCAGACTACTCCTTGAGCGCTTTTAAGTAAGGAACGTTTTCCAATGGGATTTAGCCCAAACAGAATAAAGGCAGTCCCTAGGTAAATCCTATAGACGGGTGTCCCCAACGGGACATCTTTTAATAATTCTGAGTTCTTGGCTTTTGTGCCTTTAGATTGCTGTAAAAACGTTTTAAGGATTTGGATATCCGCATCTTCGGCAGATCCATAGTCAAATCCGCCTAAGGCGTAACAGGCTTTGGTGGATTCCTCAAGGTCGGTTAAATTAAAAGCGTCAGTATTAGCCATATAATGTGGTTTAGTAATATGATCCTAGAGGCGGCGGCTCTTTTTACCAAAAGAGTCGGTCTTGATGAAAAAGCAGAACAGCCCGAAATTATCGGAGTGCGGCACTGCGTGCGCTTTCAATATAGTTTACCTCAATATTATTACATCGAGATTCCGCTCGGCAAGTCTGACATAGTGGAACCGAGAATACTTCCTATCACATCAAAGTTGTTAAAAAAGCAAATTGAAAGCAGAAATCTACCAGGTTTTATACTTACTAAAACTATTGACTGGAGGCGGGCGGTTAAACGCTACAAAGAACCAATAAGCCAGTTAAGGGTGATAAGATACAGCCCTAGTAAGCCAATTGTCTGGGAATATGTAACCCGGACTAGCTCTAAAACGGTTAAACGACTATATGACATTGATGGAATCTTTGACATGGATAAGCCATTAATGCACACAGTTATTAGCCACGAGTTTCTGCATAAAAATATTAGCGATACTTGATTGAACATTTGCAGTTAGAGCGGCAACTGCACCGTTCCCCGATGGGAGTAATTTCTTGGATGGGCTTCCACCCTTGACCCGCCATAATGACGCACTCTAGGCAATGCTCTGCCAAGCCCAACACGCGGCGGGCTTCAGTATAACCATCTCTGATCGCCAGAATGTGCTTTACCCCCCAATAAGACTTTGCCCCTGAATTAGCAAACATGGTGAGCCGATGCTGAAGCTGGGCAGGAGACACCTTTCCCGCCTGCATATCCTTTGCCAAATATTTTAGCCCGTAAGATTTTCCCGTTTGCCAGTCGCGTCCTGCATGATACTGCTTCTTAAGCTGACGTCCTACTTCTAGAAATATTTCTGGGGATAAATCAGACTGCTTAGACAGGGCGGTGATGGCTTGTCCTAAATGGATGTGTTTAACGTGTTGGGCGGCTAGCCGTTGGAATTCAGACAAGCTAACCTTACTATCAGTAAAGTCTCTGCCTAGCTTTTGCAGGGACTCTGACTCAGCTTTAATGTAGCGTTCTGACTGGACTCTAACCGCAGACATGGAGGCAAATTGGCGGCTATCCCGATACCGCCACCGCTGCGATCGCGGGTCATAAGTCAATTCCGGTAGTGCGTCAAGTTTAAGATCGGTTAACATAGGCTGTATTGTATATTATCAACTTGCTAGTCATGGCTATTACCATTATTGTCAATGTTTGGAGCAATCAACTCCCTAGCAATCAAAATATTGATCACTCATTGATGGTAGATACATCTAGATCTAAATTTCTCGATAAGACCTTGCTCCCAGAGAAGATCCAGGCAGATTTAGATGATACAGGAGAGGCAAATAACGCAATTATTAGGGAGCTTTTAGCTGATACACAAGCTTTTGAGATTGCTCTAGCTGGTATCAGGAAAGTAGAAGCTGAAAACATGGGAATAAGAAAAAAACGGGAAAACGGAAAAATAAATGATACAACCAGCCACTAAATTTTTCGGGACAATGCAAAACCGTGCTACAGGCATGGGCATGGCGGCGTCAGGCTTCGATCAAGCGGAAATATTGCGCCCATCTATGCTGCACTACGCGGAGGAAAGCGCTTTATACTATCACGGTTTTATCCGAACGCTAGTAAACCTATTGCCTGACGCGGGCAAACGGGCGTGGTTTAAGCCATACAGCAAAAATCGTAGTACGTTCGAGATCAAAAATTCGCTTGAGCAAAAAGTAATTGACCATTTAAACAAAATCCATTACACCTGGATGAAAAAAGATGAAAGACGCCGTGCATCCGTTCGGGAAATGTTCGCTGATGCCCAGTGTATTGGCAGAAAGCACGGCGACGGATTCATCATTCTTTTAATTGCTGACGGCAGAGAACCGCACGAACCCGTAGACTTTGATAATATCCATTCGTTTCAGGGGATGGTAGTGATCGATCCGTCTCAGGTGACAATTGATAATTACACCGCCGCCCTTGACCCGACTAAACCGATATACTACAAGATTATGACTCGTTTAGAAGATGACTCTGCTTACTCAACCTCAACATGGCATTTCTCTAGAGTGTTACGGTTCCCTGGTACTAAGCCCGACCGGGATGTAGTAAAAGCTAACAGGGGATTTAATATTTCATCGTTACAGTTAGTTGTCCATGCGTTTCTATACTGGTATCAGGCTATTATGAGCGGCGCGGGAATGCTCAAAAACTATAACCAAGTTGTGTGGCTAATGAATGGGGCATTGGAGCTATTACAGGAGGACGCTCAAGCAGGGACAAGGACGAATGAAAACCTTATTAAAGAGCGGTTGAGAATGGCAGAGGAAAGCTCATCCGTCCTACATCCCCTTGTAATAGACAAGGATAATGAGCAGTTACAGTTCCCCACGCGGTCATTTTCTGGTGCAAATGACATAATCCTTGGTGTCAAGGATTATTTAGAAGCAACGATTGACATCCCCCTACACAAAGTTTTTAAAAGCGATGCCCGGACTAGCGGATTAGAATCCAAAAACACCGCAGGACTAGCTAATAGGACTGAATGGGCAACGTGCCAAAACGATTTTCTAGAAACATTTTGGTTAGAAAATTTTAACTATATTAGTCATATTGTAATCAAAGCAAAAGACAGCAAGTTTAATGAACAAAATGCTGATTTACTGTTCGAGCCAGGGGCGGAAGTAGAATATACCAAAGAGGAAGAGATTCAGCAAAAGGATAAGGAATCGGTTATTCAAGAACGCGATATCAAAAGTAGTATTTACTCAGCTGAAGAGATTAGAGCAATGCGGGAAGGCGTTGAAATACCGAAATTATTTAAAAAGGCAGATCCGATGAACTCCAAAAAACAGCAAGAGCAGGCGGTGCAAGAGATACAGAAGCAAGCTAGCAATCCAAGTAAAAATGAACTATCACCGGAAAATCTAGGCAAACAGCCGCAAAATCCTCAGAAGAGAAAGGATTCTATCCACATGGATATCATTAGGGATGACGCCACCCCATCACGAAAAATCACCGAATGGAAAGGGTACAAGCTAGGATTGCAATATTTCCCTTTCCAAGAGCGACACGGGCGACGATTACCATGCGCCTATGGACACATCCAAAAGACCAGGGGAGACGATGGTATGGCTTTAGACTGCTACGTGGGAGTTAATCTGGAGTCCCCCAACCTGTATGCCATCACTCAAAATGATCAGGAGGGTAATTACGATGAAGACAAAATTATGATTGGCTTTAATTTTGCTGATGAAGCTGTCCGGGTTTTTCGCCAAGTCATGCCTGATTGGGCTTTTGGTGGAATTAAACCCATCACCACAGATTATCTTGAGCAAAGAAAAATCCGGTCAGATTCTGACATCTTGCCGGATAGTTACTGGGATGAGGAGTCTGAAGTTACTCCAAAAAGTTTTAATGCAGTGGCGGCTGCGATCGCGGCGGGTTAGTTAACTCGCCC
>CAKZMA010001369.1 GCA_937127375.1 uncultured Coleofasciculus sp.
CTCCCCCAGCTTCCCCAGCTTCCCCGGCTTCCCCAGCTCCCCCAGCTTCCCCAGCTCCTCCAGCTTCCCCAGCTCCCCCAGCTCCCCCAGCTTCCCCAGTCCCCTAAACCTCATCCAGCCATCTGGCTAGCAATATCATCTGTTTTTGCCGCCATGATAAAGTCGTTTTTGTGTAAGCCGGAGATGGCGTGAGTCCACCAAGTCACAGTGACTTTACCATACTCGGTTAAAATAGCGGGATGATGTCCTTGTTCCTCGGCGATTTCACCCACACGGTTGGTAAAGGCGATCGCTGTTTTGAAATCGGGAAATTCATAAGACCGTTCTAAGTGGGCTTCCCCTTCTGGCTGAATTAGGTTCCAGTCGGGAATTTCCGGTTTCAGTTGGGCGATTTCCTCTTGGCTAACGGGGGATGAATTCTTGGTGCAAGCTTCGCATTTTTGTTGGTTTAATTGAGCCATCGTGATTATCCTTGTAACTGCCAATCACTTTCACATACCCAACTTTGTCAGAGCATCTATCTGAGGAGGAATGCCACGCTTCGCGCCGACTACGAACCTAGCTTAGGAAAATTTTAGAAGGGGGGTGACACCCCTAATCCCAAAAATGATATAGTGTGATAGATAGATGCACCCTGATAATTGGGAGAGTCCTTTGAGTGGCTCTCTTTTTTATTGGTTACTGATGAAAACCGCTGATCCACCTTTACTCCAGCAAAAATCACAAAAAATGTGGGAGTAACCAGAAGAGGAAGAGAGAGCGATCGCTAGTGATACTTAAGTTGAACTGACGTACATTGTCATGCCCACAGAGGCGCGTGAATCCTTACTTAAAAGTAAATACAGTATATAGCTTTTACTGACACCGAATGATAAAAAATGACTGTATCTACAGCGATGACTCACTCTCCTTTCAACCAACTTGTTAAAAACCTTTTTCAAACGACTCAGCAAGTTGATGTTGCGTTCAATACCCTCAAGGAAAAAGCTACTGAGATTAATGATAAGTACGATCCGCGCTCTTCCAGCATTTTATAGTGGGAAATACACCCAGACATACCACATCAGACGGAATATCATTATGAACTTCAACATCGCTCGCCTGATCCAAGGAACTGGGAGTACGATCGCACTCGTGACACTCACCAGTTGTGCATTTCCCCCTCCATCCGATACCGCTACCGTTTCCCCAACTCCACCCGAATCGGAGGATTCCGCCTCATCGCCCGATGTAACAGTGTCGGCTGATTCAGTCGCCACTCCTCAAGGTGTCCAGAAAACCACCGTCATAGAAGGGTTAGATCATCCCTGGGGGATGGCATGGTTACCCGATGGTGCGATACTGATTACGGAGCGATCGGGACAACTGCGAATTGTCCGCGATGGGGTACTTGATCCCACACCAATCGCTGGGGTGCCAGAGGTTTTTGCGGTGAAGCAGGGTGGGTTAATGGATGTCTCGCTTCATCCCCGCTTCTCTGAGAATTCTTGGGTTTATCTCACTTATTCCCACGGCACGCGCCAGACTAATCATACACGAGTTGCCCGTGCCAAATTTGATGGTAGCGCCCTCAGTGATGTAGAGGTAATTTTCCAGGTATCTCAGCTTAAATCGGGGGGACAGCACTTCGGTTCCCGCATTGTTTGGTTACCTGACGATACCCTGTTAATCGCGATCGGTGATGGGGGAAATCCACCCGTTCAACTCGACGGTGATTTAATCCGTAAACAGGCACAGAATCGCCGCAGTCATTTGGGTAAAATTATCCGCCTCAACGACGATGGTACCGTGCCAAGCGACAATCCCTTCGTCGAATCCCCAGACGCTGATCCAGCTATCTGGAGTTACGGACATCGCAATATCCAGGGACTCACCTTCGATTCCCAAACCCGTCGAATTTGGTCTACGGAACATGGTGCTAGAGGCGGCGATGAACTGAATCTGGTGGAAGCGGGAGAAAACTACGGCTGGCCCCTCGTCACCCATAGCCGAGAATATTCTGGGGGAATCATTTCCAATCAGCAGTCTCGTCCAGGAATGGTCGATCCCAAACTCATCTGGACTCCAGCGATCGCACCATCCGGTCTGGTTATCTATGATAGCGATCGTGTTCCCCAGTGGCAGGGTGATTTATTTGCGGGAGGATTGGTTTCGCGGGATGTCCGCCATATTGAACTTGATGAATCCGGCAATGTCGTCAATGAGACATCCATCGATATCGGTCAACGGGTGCGGGATGTGCGCCAAAGTCCGGATGGACTATTGTACATTCTCACCGATGAAGCCAATGGACAACTGATCCGCATCGAACCAATTCCTGGCTAACTATGCTAGAGGTAAACTTATCGGCGACGGGTTTAGTTATAGCACTACGCACTCTAGTTAGGACAAATGAAGAAAACATCAAATCGCTTGGGTGCTTTCGTAAACGATAGTCGTGAAACCCGCCCCGACAAACCATACCCTCTTTCCAAAGCGAGGGGTCAAAACTCAAAACTTCCTCATACGTTATATATGAGTGGAATCAGCTTTCGGATGCAGCACCTAGCATGGATAGCAACCTCGCCCAACCTCGACTATCTCGCCGGATCTCGATTTCCCGTCAACAAAAACGCCAGTTGATCCTGGCGATTCCTGTCACCTGTCTAGTCACCTCACTCGCCACGTTTGGCTGGTTGCAATTCCAAACCGCCCAAGCCGAAGCTAGGTTACGACATACCCAACGGGTGCGTCTGGAAACAAAAAGCTTACACTCCGATCTCCTAGAAGCCGAAACTGCTGTCCGAGGGTATGAAATTACCCGCCGTCAAGACTTTCTGGATCGCTATGAATCCGCGATCGCACAAATTCCAGTAACTCTGGATCAATTGCGTCAACTCATTGCCCAGGAACACGCCCAAACCCATCGCCTGCAACGGATTCGCGAATTAACCACCGCTAGAGTTAGCTTACTTCAACGCAATCTCCGACTTGTGAATTCCCAACCGGAAACCGCTACAGACTCCCCAGAATTCATCGATCAACTGGTGGAGGGGAAGCAAGTCATGGATCAGCTTAACGATAAAATCCAGCAGTTTCAGATTGTTGAACAAGAGGAAGAGACGCAACTCAAGCAAACATTAGACCAACAGCGCCAATTGACTGGGGCAATCTTGGCACTTTCAGCGATGATCGGTATCGGTGGTTCCCTGATCGCCGCTTACCTATCCTACCGTTTAGAACACCATTTACAAAAGAGCGATCGCCGTTGGCGGGAGAGTGAAGCCCGTTATCGGGCAGTCGTGGAAAATTTCCCTAATGGGGCGGTGCTTCTATTTAATCATGAATTACGCTATTTACTGGCGGATGGGAGTGGTTTAGCTAGTATCAGTTTATCCAAAACCCAATTAGAAGGGAACACCATACAGGAATGCTTACCAACCCAAACCTATACCCAGCTAGAACCCATGTATCGCCAAGTCTTAGCGGGCGAAACCGTTACCCGTGAGATGTCCTTTGGCGATCGCATTTTTATTATCCATGCCCTACCCCTGAGAAACCAAACGGGTGAACTGATGGTAGGTATGGTTGTAGCTCAGGATATCACAGAGCTTAAACAGTCAGAACAGGCACTCTATCACGCCAATCGCGCCCTGCGAACCCTGAGTGAATGCAACCAGGCTTTAGTCTTGGCTACCGATGAATCCACCTTATTGCATAACATCTGCCAAATTATTGTAGACTTTGGTGGCTATCGTTGTGCTTGGATTGGATTTGCTCAACAGGATGATGCCAAAACTGTGTGTCCGGTTGCCCAAGCGGGGTATGAGACGGGGTATATTGAAGCCTTACAAATTAGTTGGGCAGATAATGCATACGGCGTTGGACCGACTGGAACCGCGATTCGCACCCAAGAACCCAGAATTATCCAAAATATTCTCACTGATCTGAGTTATCAACGGTGGCGAGATGCTGCTATTCAACAGGGGTATGCGTCATCCATTGCTTTGCCCTTAATTTTAGAAGGAACCTGTCTGGGGGCGTTAAATCTCTATGCCAGTGAACCTGACGCCTTTGATCCAGCCGAGGTGAGATTACTCACCGAATTGGCAAATGACGTGGCTTATGGTATCTCTGCATTGCGAACCCAAGTGGCATTGCGCCAAAATAAACAGCGTTTAGATAGTATTCTCAATGCCTTGGATGATGTCGTCTGGTCAATCTCCGCGACGACAGAGGAGGTACTTTTCCTCAATCCAGCCACGGAAACAGTCTATGGGCGTCTGGTACAAGACTTTTTTGATCATCCTCACCTGCGGCTAGAGGGGGTTCATCCGGATGATTATGCCCAGGTTAGTTCCTTTCATCAACAGTTACTGGTACAAGGTACATATAGCCTAGAATATCGGATTCAGCGACCGGATGGAGAGATTCGTTGGCTTTATGATCGGGGACGGGTGACTTATGATCAGGAGGGTCATCCCCTGCGACTGGATGGGATTGCCTCTGATATTACCGATCGCAAACAAGCCGAGGATGCCTTGCGGGTTAGTGAGGAACGCTGGCATTTAGCCCTGCGGGGGAATAATGATGGCATCTGGGATTGGAATGTGAAAACCAATGACGTTTTCTTTTCGCCTCGTTGGAAGGAAATGTTGGGCTATGAGGACAATGAAATTCCTAATCATCTCGATGAATGGTCGAAACGAGTCCATCCCGATGACCTCGAGTGGGTGATGGGGCTGATTCAAGACCATTTTGATCACAAGACTCCTTATTATATTAGTGAGCATCGCCTCCTGTGTAAAGATGGCTCCTATAAATGGATTCTGGATCGCGGACAAGCCCTGTGGGATGACCAGGATACCGTGGTGCGGATGGTGGGTTCCCACACCGATATTAGCGATCGCAAAGCCGCAGAAGCGGCACTGCGAGACAGTGAAGCCCGGTTTCGTGCCATGTTTGAGCGGAGTAAGGCGATTAAATTGTTAATTGATTCGGAAACGGGGACGATTGCGGATGCGAATTGGGCGGCGGTTAAGTTTTATGGCTATTCGCGATCGCAATTAATCACCAAAACGATTACGGATTTCAATTGTCTGCCATTGCCTCAAGTTCAGGCAGAGATGAGACGGGCAAAATTAGAGGAACGAACCTATTTTGTCTTTCCTCACCGTCTGGCGTCGGGAGAGATTCGAGAGGTGGAAGTCTATTCCAGTCCGATTGAGATTCAAGGACGTACTTTTCTGGTTTCGATTATTCATGATATTACCGAACGCAAACAAGCAGAACGGGCATTACATGATAGTGAAGAACGCTTCCGGGCTATCTTTGAACAAGCCTCGGTGGGGATTGCCCTTGTCACACATTCTTCTGGCGAACTTTTGCGGGTGAATCAACGCTACTGTGAGATTACCGGGTATCCTGAATCTGAATTAGTGGGGCGGCGGGTACAAGATATTACTCACCCGGATGATCGGGAACACAATATTGAGTATTTACAGCAGTTAATGTCTGGGAAAACGTCCACCTATGCCACGGAAAAACGTTATATTCGTAACGATGGAAACTGCCGATGGGTCTATATTTCCATCTCGCGGGTGTGTGATTCAGAAAACAAACCCAACTATGCCCTGGCTGTCGTCGAAGATATTAGCGATCGCAAAGCGACAGAAGCGGATTTGCGGGATAGTGAGGCGAAGTTTCGGGCATTCTTAGAATCGGCATCCGAAGCGATTATTGTCACTAATGCCCAGGGAGAAATTATTGTCTTTAATGCCAAAGCTGAAGAGTTATTTGGCTATAATCGCACCGAGGTATTTGGGCGCAAAATTGAATATTTAATGCCGCCACGCTATCACTCTATCCATACTGATCATCGGGCGGATTATCTTACCCATCCCAGTAAACGTTCCATGGGGAAATCCCAGGATTTATATGCCAAACGTCAGGATGGAACTGAATTTCCCATTGAAGTGGGGCTGAGTACGATTCAAACCAAGCATGGCACATTTGTGATTGCCTTTCTCACCGATATTACCGAACGTCAGCAGGCGGAACATGAGATTAAACGCCTCAACCAGAAGTTAGAATCTCAGATTCGGGAAACCGAGACGCGATATGCCCAAATTGTGGAACTTGCCGAAGAAGGAATCTGGGTCACCGATGTCCAAGGGAATACGACTTACACCAATCAGGCAATGGCACGGATGTTGGGGTATACCGAGGTGGAAATATTAGGACATGCGATCGCGGATTTTCTCACCCCTGGAGATAACCGTTTCACTCCCGCTTCAAGTATCCCTCTAAATCCAAGCCAGGTTCATCGACAAGAGGTTGAATTACGCACGAAAACCGGAAACAATATCTGGGCATATATGTCCACCAGTCCGGTTTTAGATGACCAGGGAAACTTATTATGGTCTTGTGCCTTAGTCTATGATATCACCGAACGCAAGCAAGCTGAAAAACAGTTACGCGAAAGTAATGAACGGATTAGTCTAGCCAATGCCGAATTAGCTAGGGCGACTCGGTTAAAAGATGAGTTTCTGGCAAGTATGAGTCATGAGTTACGCACCCCCTTAAATGCGATTCTGGGGTTAGCGGAGGCACTCCAGGAAGAGGTGTATGGTTCGTTAACTCCTAAGCAGCGCAAATCATTGGCGACAATCGAACAAAGTGGCAAGCATTTGTTAGAGTTAATTAACGATATTCTGGATCTGTCTAAAATTGAGTCAGGCAAAATGTCTCTCTCAGTTTCCCTTGTCTCTGTCGATAGTCTGTGTGAATCGAGTTTGACTTTTATTAAACAGCAGGCGCAGCAAAAAAATATTCGACTCGATTACCACATTGCACCGGGATTAAGCGAAATTGAAGTGGATGAACGGCGCATCCGCCAAGTGTTAGTTAATTTATTAAGTAATGCGGTAAAATTTACGCCTGATGGGGGTAAGGTATCGTTGCAAGTTACCACTGATCCTGACGGTGAACAGTTGCAGTTGAGTGTTACGGATACGGGGATTGGCATTGCCCCAGAAAACCTGGATAAACTGTTTAAACCCTTTGTGCAATTAGATAGTAGTCTCTCTCGTCGCTATGCGGGGACTGGGTTAGGGTTAGCCCTAGTGCGGCGAATTGTGGAATTACAAGGGGGGAGTATTGCCTTGGAAAGTGAGGTGGGGAAAGGCAGTTGCTTTACGGTAATGCTTCCCTGGAAACATCCGAGTCGTATCGGGGAAAGATTCAAACAACCTAAACTGATGGTTAAAGAATTACCACCGATTCACAAAGCCTTAGTGGTGGAAGATTCAGATGCTTCAGCTAATCATATTGCCCGGTATCTGGGAGAATTAGGTATCACTGTTTTGATTCATCCCCAAGGGGAAGGGACGATTGATGCGGTGCAGACGTTTAACCCGGATGTGATTATCTTAGATATTTTACTGCCGCATATTTCCGGTTGGGAGGTGTTGGTGCAGTTAAAGGAAAATTCAGCCACTCAATCTATTCCCGTTGTTGTGGTTTCTGTTGTCGATGATCCGACTCAAGCTTTAGAATTAGGGGCGTCTGACTATTTACTTAAACCCATTTCTCGTCCCCAGTTACAATCAGTCTTGAGTCAGTTGTTTGCCACACCGCCGGAGACAACTCCGCCTGTGGTTGAGGAAAAGTTACCGTTAATTTTATTGGCAGAAGATAATGAGGCAAATATTGTCACCTTGACCGATTATTTACACAGTAAAGGGTTTCGGGTGGTTTTAGCTAGGAATGGGATTGAAGCGGTACAACAAGCCCAGCAGTATACACCGGATTTAATTTTAATGGATATTCAAATGCCAGAAATGGATGGATTAGAATCAACCCGCCAGATTCGGGCGGACAGTGATTTATCTCGGATGCCGATTATTGCGGTGACGGCGTTGGCTATGCCGGGCGATCGGGAAAAATGCTTGGCAGCAGGGGCGACGGAGTATATGGCGAAGCCGATTCGCTTGAAAAAGTTGGTGACGCTAATTGAACAGTATCTGCATCGGTAATATAGACCTCAAACTCTTACTGTTCCCTGTTCCCTGATCCTTCCTAATCTCAACCGTTAACTTTTATTGTCCCTACCTACTTAAATCTATGGTTAACCTAAATCAAAATACATCTATCTTAATCGTGGATGATGATCCGAATGCCTTTGATGTGATTGAAGCCCATCTCTATCGAGAAGGGTATGACTTATTTTATGCCGCCAGTGGTGAAGAAGCGTTAAACCTGCTCGACTCGGTGGAACCGGATGTCATCTTACTGGATGTGATGATGCCGAAGTTAAATGGGATTGAGGTATGTCGCACGATCAAATCCGATTCCCATTGGAAACACGTTCCCGTGATTATTGTAACGGCACTCAACTCTAAAGAAGACTTGGCGCGATCGCTAAATGCAGGTGCTGATGATTTTATCACCAAACCTGTCAGTGGAATTGAACTGCGGGCAAGAGTGCGATCGATGTTACGGATTAAGCAGCAATATGATGCCCTAGAAGCGACGTTGCGTATGCGGGAAGATTTATCGAATATGATCGTCCATGATTTAAGAAATCCGCTGACTAATATTTTACTCTGTAGCGATTTGCTGTTGCAAAGTACAGGCAATGACAAAGATTTACAGCGATTGCAAATTATTTCTGACTCGAGTCGCGAACTCAACTCCATGATCGATAACTTGCTCATGTTAGCGAAAATGGAATCCGGTAAAATGGTTTTGAATCAGACTGATCTTGATTTAAATCAATTAGTGGCTGACGTGATTTTCCAATTCCAAGCCATTGCAGAACATAAAAAGATTAGACTAATAGGTAAGCTTGCCGAAACCCCATCTTCTCTTTGTCTGGATATAAATTTATTTCATCGCGTTTTGGAGAATTTAATTTCTAATGCGATTAAGTTCTCTCCCCCAGAAAGTTTAGTCATTGTCGCCGTAAATTCTCCCAATGAGTCGGTATCCTCCAATTTCCCCAACGCCCAAGCCAAGCTTCAGATTATTGATTTAGGTCCAGGAGTCAGTGAAGAACGCAAACACCATATTTTTGACAAATATGAAGTGGGAGATTTAATCAGTGGCGTGTCTCAAATTGGTTTGGGTTTAACCTTTTGTAAAATGGTAATTGAGGCGCATCATGGGAGAATATTCGTCACAGACAACCAACCCCAAGGTTCAATCTTTACAGTAGTTCTTTAAGGGGGAGCTGGGGAAGCTGGGGGAGCTGGGGGAGCTGGGGGAGCTGGGGGAGCTGGGGAAGCTGGGGGAGCTGGGGAAGCAAGGGGTACATTTTTCTGATAGCGGTGCAAGGTTTTTGATGAGTTTGATTCT